>JBKPQA010000082.1:0-7393 GCA_046733835.1 Actinomycetota bacterium | reverse complement strand
GCGTTGCGGGCGGTGGCGAGGTCCGCCTGCCGACTCCGGAGACGTTCCTCCTCGTTGCCGATGAGCCGTGAGATCGTCTCGCGGGGGTCCTCGTCGATGAGTTCGGAGCTGGGGAGTTCCGCCATTGTCACCGTGGCATCTTAGGGACATTGGCAGGTCTTGACCACTCTCAACGCCAATGACAGTGATTTGATGACATCGGTGGCTCGGCGTCTTCTGGGGATGGCGCCGAGCGCCCGCGGTGCGGCTCCGGCCGCTTATCCGCTGCCCACAAGGGGGGCAGATGCCGGGGAATGGACAAATCGGGGGTCCATTCCCCGGCATACGGATGTTCCGGGACATTTACTGCGGTGCCGCCTCGCACATTCCAGTGCATGTCGGATACCCGCGCTGTGGGTGCTCCACCGACCGCCGCGCCGCTGAAAACTGCTGAAGGCGCAGGCACACCTATACGCCGAGCGCCTCGGCGGCCTCTCGGGATGAGTCGCGCAGGAACGTGGCGGTCCGCTGCTCCTCCTCGTTCTCGCCAATCGCCCGCGCCGCCCGATGCAACGCCGCCAGCGCGCGCAGAAACCCCTGGTTCGGCTCGTGCGACCACGGGATCGGTCCCTGACCGCGCCACCCAGCCCGCCGGAGCGCATCGAGGCCGCGGTGGTAGCCGGTGCGGGCGTACGCATACGCCTCGATGCTCCGGTCGGCCGCCAGTGCCTGCTCGGAGAGCAGTGCCCACGCCAGCGAGGATGCTGGGTATCCGGCGGCCACCGTCTCCGCGCTCTCCCCGGCTCCCAGTCGGGCGGCTGCCGGGTCGTCCGGCAGCCGCGTCTCTGGAACGCCGAGCAGTCCGCCGTCGCCGGACAGCGTCACGCGTGGGTTCCTGCGGACCGGAGGTTCTCGCAGGCCTCGACGACCCGCGCCGCCATGGCGGCCTCGGCCTCCTTGCCCCACGCCCGCGGGTCGTACTGCTTCTTGTTGCCCACCTCACCGTCGACCTTGAGGACGCCCTCGTAGTTGGTCAGCATGAAGCCGGCGACCGGACGCGTGAACGCATACTGCGTGTCGGTGTCGACGTTCATCTTGACGACCCCGTAGTCGACCGCCGCCGAGATCTCCTCGGGGAGCGAACCGGAGCCGCCGTGGAACACCAGGTGGAACGGCTTGTCGTCCGGCGTATTGAATTCCTTGTGCACCGCCTCCTGCGCCGCCTTGAGCACCTCCGGGCGGAGCTTGACGTTGCCGGGCTTGTAGACGCCGTGGACGTTGCCGAACGTCAGCGCGGTCATGTAGAAGCCCTTGTCGCCGATGCCGAGCGCCTTCGCCGTGGCGATGGCGTCTTCCGGAGTTGAGTACAGCTTCTCGTTGATCTCGTTGGCGACGCCGTCCTCCTCGCCGCCGACGACGCCGACCTCGATCTCGAGGATCGCCTTCGCGTCCTGGCAGAGGGCGAGCAGCTCCTCGGCGATCTGGAGGTTCTCCTGCAGCGGCACCGCCGACCCGTCCCACATGTGCGACTGGAAGTACGGCAGCCCGCCGCCCTTGACGCGCTCCGTCGACGCGCGCAACAGCGGGCGGACGAACCCGTCGAGCTTGTCCTTGGGGCAGTGGTCGGTATGCAGCGCGATGTTGACGGGGTAGTTCTCCGCGACCTGGTGCGCGAAGGACGCCAACGCGAGCGCCCCGGTCACCATGTTCTTGATCGAAGGCCCGGAGAGGTACTCCGCACCACCGGTCGAGACCTGGACGATCCCGTCGCTGCCCGCGTCGGCGAACCCCTTGATCGCCGCGTTGAGCGTCTGCGAGGACGACACGTTGATTGCGGGGTACGCGAACGACCCCGCCTTGGCGCGGTCGAGCATGTCGGCGTAGACCTCGGGCGTGGCGATGGGCATGCGACTGCTCCTTCGAGACGACTTCACGACAAACCTGGAGGGCTTCTCGCATCCTTCCACGCGACGCCCGAGGTTGCGCCGGTGCGTCTCAGCCGAGGCCGGCCCGCCGCCGCTCGAGATGGGCGCGCTCCACGTCGTTGGCGCACCGGGAGATGGCCAGGTCGAACTCTCGGTGCGCCTCCCCGCGCTGTCCGGCCCGCAGCAGCAGCTCCGCCCGGACCGCGGGCAGCCGGTGCCCATCCGGCAGCGCCCCATCCAGTCCGTCCAGGAGCGACAGGCCGGCCTCGGGGCCGGACGCCTCGGCGACCGCCACGGCGCGGTTCAGCCTGACGACAGGCGAGCCGGTATGCGTCTCGAGCTCGGCGTAGAGAGCGGCGATCCGCAGCCAGTCGGTGTCCTCCGCTCGGGCGGCGGTTGCATGCTCGGCGGCGATGAGCGCCTGCAGGAGGTACGACCGGGCCTCACCCTGGAGCTCCGCGCCGACGAGGGGCGCCAGCAGGCCGAGCGCCGTCGTGATCTCGTCGGTGCGCCACCGCGTCCGGTCCTGGTCCGGAAGGAGCACGAGCCGCCCGTCGGCACCGATCCGGGCGTCGCGTCGCGAGTGCTGGAGCAGCATCAGCGCGAGCAGCACCGTCGGCAGGGGCTGGTCGGGCAGCAGGTCGTGGACCACGCCGGTCAGGCGGACCGCCTCGCCGGCCAGATCCGCCCGCAGCAGATCGGGGCCTGAACCCGGCGCATACCCCGCAGTGAAGGCGAGGTATGCGACCTGGCCGACGACCGCGAGGCGGTCGGGCAAGTCCGTTGGCGACGGGATGGTGAAGTGGGCGCCCTCGGCGGCGAGCCGCTTGCGCGCCCGGGTGAGCCGCGCGGCCATCGTCGGTTCGGGGACGAGGAAGAGCCGGGCGAGGTCGCGCGTCGAGACGCCGACGACGAGCCGCAGGCTGAGCGCGCTGGCCGACTCCGGCGTCAGCGTTGGGTGGGCGCAGAGGAGGACCAAGCGGAGCAGGTCATCCTCCACCACGTCTCCCCCATCGGCCATCACCCGCGCGGCGGTCGCCGCGTGCTCGGCGTCGACGATCAGCAGCGGTTCCTTGCGGACCGCGACCGCCTCGGCCCGCAACCGGTCGACGGCGCGCCGCCGCGCCGCAGTGAGCAGCCACGCCGGCGGGTTGTCCGGCACTCCGTCGGCCGGCCAATGGCGCGCCGCCGCCTCGAACGCCTCGGACAGGGCGTCCTCGGCGAGGTCCAGGCGGCGGTACTGGCCGACCAGGAGGGCGAGTAGCCGGCCCCAGTGCTCTCGATAGGCCACCTCGAGCGACGCCTGCGCCGTCACGCCTCGAGGCTAAGTCACCCCATCAGGTAGGCGGCGCACTGCGCTCGTAGCCGTCGATGTCGACGACCGGTCGCACCTCGAGCGTGTACTGCCGCGGTAGGTGCTGGACCGCCGCCTGAGCGGCGGCCTCGTCCGGCATCTCCAACAGGTAGAACCCCCCGATCTGCTCCGCCGTTTCGGCGAATGGGCCCTCTGTTCGCTGCCATCCGTCGCCGTTGTGCCGCACCGTGAACCCACGATCCGCATCGGCGAGCGCCGCACCCGAGATCAGGCGACCCCTCGCGTACACCGTCTGCTCGAACGCGTGGTGCGCCTCGAAGAACTCCTGCCGCTGGTCGGCCGTGGCCTCGTCCCAACCCGAGCTCTGGTAGGCGATGAGGACGAGGAACTCCATCAGGCGCCGCCGCCCTGCTGGGGAGGAACGCAGGCGCGCACCTCGACAGCGCCATCACCGTCGGCCAGAATCCGGCAGACGTCGAGGAGGTCGTCGAGGTCATCGGTTCGCACGACGTAGAAGCCGGTCAGCTGCTCGACCGTTTCCGCGTAGGGGCCGTCGGTGACCGTGACGTTGCCGGCAGCGCCGCGGACGACCTTCGCCTCCTTGGAGTGGGTCAGCTCGGCGCCGCCGGTGATGGTGTGGCCGCGGGCCGCCAGTGCGGCGGCGAACTCGCCGTGCCGTGCGTACGTCGCCGTGCGCTGTTCGTCGGTCGCGGCCGCCCAGCGCGACTCGTCACCGGGAAGCAGGATCGCGTACTCAGTCATGCCGGTTCTCCTTCGGTATGCGTGTGGCTCGGTAGTGAGCCTGACATCCCGATGACGGCCGACCGGCGCCGAAATCGACAGTGTTTCTGGCGGTCAGTGCGTCCAGCGTGAGGCGTCCGCCACCTCTTCGGGGGTGGCGGACTCCAGCGCGTCGAGCTCCGACTCGCGCACCGCGGTGATCGCATCAACCAGCGGCTGCCCGAAGGCCTCCGCGATCACCGAGTCCGCGGCGAACGCGTCGAGCGACTGCCGCAGCGTCGTGGGCAGCCGGGCGACACCCCGACGGCGCAGCTCGGCGTCACCCAGCACGGCCGGGTCGAGGTCGATCGGGTCGGGGAGCGGTGCGCCGTCGGACCCCGCCGCGAGGATCGAGGCCAAAAGGAGGTACGGGTTGGCGTGCAGGTCGACGCACTTGACCTCGAGGTTCGCGGCCCAGGCCTCGCTGCCCGTCGACCCGGTGATCAGCCGCAGCGCCGCCTCGCGGTTCTCCAGCCCCCAACACGCATACGCGCCAGCCCAGTGCTGCGGCACCAGCCGCAGGTAGGACGCGACGCTCGGTGCCCCGATGGCCAGCAGGGCGGGCAGATGCGCCAGCACACCGCCGACGAACGCCTCGCCCTCCGGGGTGAGCCCGTACCGCCCCGAGCCGCCGGCCATGAGGTTCTCGTCGTCCCGCCACGCACTGATGTGGACATGACCGCCGTTCCCGACGCCGGCCGCGTCGACCTTCGGCGAGAACGAGGTCCGGAACCCGTGGCGGAGTCCCACCGCCCGGATCGTCGCCCGCACCAGGACCGACGTGTCCGCGGCCTCGACCGGCGACTCCGACGCGACCGACACCTCGAACTGGCCCGGCGCATACTCCGGATGAAACTGTTGGAGCCGAATTGATTGTGCCGCAAGCGTTTCGAAGAGTTCGCGCGCGTAATCCGAGGCCGTGGCCAGGCGGCCCAGGCCGTATGCGGATCCGACCGCGGCGGGGATGAAGTCCGGGCCGCCCCCGGCTGACACCACCCACTCGACCTCGAAGGCCGCGCGGAAGGTGACGCCCTCGTCGGCCCACGCGTCAACCAGCCGCTTGAGCAGGAGCCGGCTGTCGTGGGCGTGCGGCCGGCCGTCCTGCTCGTAACGGTCCCCGGGCGCCCACGCCCAGCCGGGCTGCGCCGCGAGGACGACGACCCGGTCGAGGTCGGGGTAGATCCGCTGGTCGCCCACCGGCCCCTCGCCGCTCGGCGGCGCCGCCACCCAGTCGTCGCCGCGGAAGTAGTCGAACGCCGTCGAGAAGCCCGCGCCCCACGCGGCCAGGTCGGGCAGCAGCGCGATCGGCACGGTCTTGACGCGCGAGATTCCCGCGTTGTCGACGAAGCTCGTCGCCACCCCGACCACTCCCTGGTCGGCGAGGACGGGTGCCATCTCGGTGGCACGGGCGTGACGGCGGTCGCGGTCGGCCTGGTCCACGGGGTCCCCTCGCGGTTGGGTATGCGTGCGGCGGCGGATGGTGGACAAAGGATAGGGCGCGCCGTGAGACTCGACGGCGAGGTCGTTCTCCGCCTTCTCAAGGAGCGCGCATGGGGGTCCAACCGCAGGAGCGCACCAGCCTTCGCCGGAGCCTGTCGGTGTGGCAGGCGGTCGGCATCTCGGTCGCCCTCATGGCGCCGAGCATGGCCGCCAACATCAACCCGCAGGGCACGGCCGGCCAGGTCGGGCGGGCGACACCGCTGGCGTTCTTCCTGGCGGCGGTCGCGGTCCTGCTCATCGCCTACGTCTTCGTCCGGCTCTGCCAGCACTACCGGCACGCCGGGTCGGTCTACGTGTTCGCCGGTGCCACCCTCGGAGCGCGGGCCGGTGCGGTCGCGGGGTTCGGCCTGATGGCCACCTACACCTTCTATGCCTTGGTGACGTCCTCAGCCGCCGGGATCTTCGGGGCGGCGTTCCTCGACACGCTCGGGATCTGGACAGACCAGCCCGAGTGGGCCGGATTCCTCGTTGGCGGTGTGGCCCTGGTCCTGGCGTTGACCTTGGCCATCGTGCCGGCCTGGCGGGCCGGCGTCGTGCTGCTCACCGTCGAGGGCGCGACAGTGGCGCTCATCCTCGTCATCGCCGTGGTCGTTCTCGTGCGCCTGCTGGCCGGCAGTGCCCCGAACGGCGCGACCTTCACGCTCGTCGTGTTCTCGGTCGAGCCGGGCACTGACGTGTCGACGCTGTTCCTCGGCATCATCTTCGGACTGCTCTCGTTCGCCGGGTTCGAGGCGGCCGCGACGCTGGGCGAGGAGGCCCGGAACCCGCGCCGCGACATCCCGCGGGCGATCCTCGGCACGGCGATCTTCGGCGGCGTCTACTTCACCGTCGTCACGGCCATCGAGATGATGGCGTTCACGCCGACCGAGGAGGGTGTCAAGGCCTTTATTGCTTCCCCGGCCCTGATGGGCGACCTCGGCACGTCCTACATCGGGCCCTGGGTGGGCGGTCTGATCACCCTAGGCGCCGCGGTGTCGGCATTCGGATGCTGCCTGGCCTGCGTCGTCGGCGCCTCGCGGCTCCTCTTCGCGATCAGCCGTGACCTCGCTCCAGGGAGCGCCCTGGCGCGCACCGGTTCGAGCTCCACGCCAGCCGCTGCGGCCGTCGTCGTCGCCGCGGTAGTCGCACTGATCGCGCTGATCTGCGCGCTGGCCTTCGGGGCGAAGCCGTTCGACACCTTCCTGTGGAGCGGGACGATCGGGACGCTGATCCTCCTCGTCGCCTATGTCCTCGCCACCGTCGGCTGCATCAAGCTGATCTGGATCGACAACAGGATGTCCGTGCCCTCCTGGCAGGTAGTCATCCCGGTGGCCGCCCTCGTGATGCTCGTGTACACGCTGTACCGCAACGTCTTTCCCTATCCCGAGGAGGGGGCGCAGCGCTGGTTCCCGGTCGTTGCCTTCGGCTGGCTCCTGCTCGTCACGGTGGTGGTGCTGGTGGTTCCGGGCCTGGCCCACCGGATGTCTGCGGCGTTCGGCCACCTCGACGACATGGTGCCGTGAGCGGGGACGGCGACCGGCTCGGACGGCTGGGCCGCCTCACTGACCACCACTGCCACGGTCTGGTCACGACTGACCTCGACCGGAGCGGGTTCGAGGCGTTGATGAGCGAGGCGCCGGGGCCGTCGCCCCTCGGAACGTCGCTCTTCGACTCCATGCTCGGGCTGGCGATCCGCCGCCACTGCGCGCCGGTCCTGGACCTCGACGCCCTAGTGCCGGCCGAGGCCTACCTCGCCCGACGACAGGAACTGGGCGCGTCCGAGGCGAACCGGCGGTTGCTCGACGCGGCCGGCATCGGGACGTTTCTCGTCGACACCGGCCTGGACGGCCCGGACGGCTCCGTACTGACCACTCCGGCCCAGCTGGCCGGGACGGCCGGCGGCGACGCATACGAG
>JBKPQA010000081.1:0-18246 GCA_046733835.1 Actinomycetota bacterium | reverse complement strand
ATCAGTGCCGGTATGCGACGGGTCGCCACTGTGCCCCCGCCCACGACGAGGACCCGCCGGCCCTCGAGCCGCAGGGTGGCGGGGTATCCGGGAGCGACGGCCACCGTTCTTCCTTCAGCGCTGCGCGGTCACAAGGCGGCCTCGACCGCCACGCCGTTCGGCTGAGGCTTCAGCTCAGCCATGCCTGCCGCGAGGGTGGTGCCGTCCACCTCGTCGACCAGCAAGAAGGCACCGGTCTGTCGCAGGTCGGCATAGTCATCCAGTGCCACCGGCTCGGCCAACCGGACCCGAACCCGCCCAATCCCGTTGAGGGCCAGAGCCTCTGGAGCCGGACTGCGCTCGAGAGTTGCAACCTCGAGTTCGTCGACCAGCTCGGACACCAGGCCCGTAACGCTGCGAGTACCGACGCGCACCAGGACCCGGTCTCGCGTCCGAAGCGGCCGTTCAGAAAGGATCGCCAGCGTCCCGACGATCTCCCGCACGACCCGTGGGCGATCGTTCGCCGACGCGATGAGGTCGCCTCGGGAGACGTCCAGCTGGTCGGCCAGCCGGACCACGACCGACTGGGGTGCGAAGGCGACCTCGTGCTCGTCGGTGCGCCCGGGCTGCCCCGGCGTGACGGCCCGGTCGATCCCGGCCACCCGGGTTCGCAGGCCGGCCGGGAGCACGACGACGTCATCGCCGACGCGGATTACTCCGGAGGCGAGCCGGCCCGCATACCCCCGGTAGTCGGGGTGTTCGGCGCTCTGTGGTCGGATGACGTACTGGACCGGCATCCGCAGCGGCTGCTGAGCGGGGTCGATGCCGACCGGCACGGACTCGAGGTACTCGAGGAGAGTCGGACCCGCATACCAGGGGGTCCGGTCCGACCGGTCGACGACGTTGTCGCCGAAGAGCGCGGAGACCGGCACCGCCTGGACGTCGGTGATGCCGAATCGGCTCGCTAGGGAGTTGAATTCGCCCACGTGACGGTCGAAGACCGACTCGTCCCAGTCCACCAGGTCCATCTTGTTCACGGCGAGCGCGACGTGCCGAACTCCGAGCAGACCGGTCACGGCGAGGTGGCGCCGCGTCTGCTCGACGACGCCGTGTCGAGCGTCCAAGAGAATGAGGGCCAGCTCGGCCGTGGATGCACCGGTGACCATGTTGCGGGTGTACTGAACGTGACCCGGGGTGTCGGCGAGCACGTAGGACCGGGTGGCTGTGGAGAAGTACCGGTACGCAACGTCGATGGTGATGCCCTGCTCGCGCTCGGCGCGCAAGCCGTCGGTCAGGAGCGCGAGGTCAGTCGTGTCGAGGCCGCGGTCGCGGCTGGCCCGCTCCACGGCGGCGAGCTGGTCGGCCAGGACGGACCGGGTGTCGTGGAGGAGCCTCCCGACCAACGTGGACTTGCCGTCGTCGACGCTTCCCGCGGTCGCCAGGCGAAGCAGGTCGTGCTGGCTTTTAGTGCGGGCCGGCGCAGCCAGGCCCATCAGAAGTAGCCCTGCTTCTTCCGGTCCTCCATCGCGGCCTCGGACAGGCGATCGTCGGCGCGGGTGGCGCCGCGCTCGGTGAGGCGGGAGGCGGCCAGCTCGAGGATGACCTCGACCGCAGTCGCGGCGCTCGACTCGACGGCCCCGGTGCAGCTCATGTCGCCGACGGTGCGATACCGGACCGTCCGTGTCTCGACCGGCTCGCCGGGCCTCGGGCCGCCCCACTCACCCGCCGTGAGCCACATCCCGTCGCGGCGGAAGACCTCGCGCTCGTGGGCGTAGTAGAGGTCCGGCAGGACGATGCGCTCTCGCTCGATGTAGCGCCAGACGTCGAGTTCGGTCCAGTTGGACAGCGGGAACACCCGGACGTGCTCCCCCGGAGCGTGGCGGCCGTTGTAAAGGTCCCACAGCTCGGGGCGCTGGCGACGCGGATCCCAGGCGCCGAACGCATCTCGCAGGCTGAAGACCCGTTCCTTGGCGCGGGCCTTCTCCTCGTCGCGGCGTCCGCCGCCGAAGACCGCGTCGAACCGATTCGCCTCGATCGCGTCGAGGAGCGGGACGGTCTGGAGTGGGTTGCGGGTGCCGTCCGGGCGCTCTCGCAGCCGACCGTCGTCGAGATAGTCCTGGACGTGGGCGACGACCAGCCGCAGCCCGAGCCGAGCGACGGTCGCGTCGCGGTAGTCGAGGACCTCCGGGAAGTTGTGACCGGTGTCGACGTGGAGCAGCGTGAACGGCGGGGACGCGGGAGCGAACGCCTTGACGGCGAGGTGCAGCATCACGACGGAGTCCTTGCCGCCGCTGAAGAGGACGACCGGGCGCTCGAACTCGCCCGCCACCTCACGAAAGATGTGGATCGCCTCTGCCTCGAGGTGATCGAGGTGCTCGAGGGTGAGGCCTGCGGGAGCCGCGACAGGACGGTCGGCCAGAGCAGTAGCTGCGACGCTGCCTTTCTGCGGAGCCAGAGTAGCCGCGACGCTGTTCTTGTGCGGAGCCAGAATCATGTGTGCAGCCCGCATTCGGTCTTGGCGCGGCCCGACCAGCGGCCCGCGC
The DNA here is from genome assembly GCA_046733835.1 of Actinomycetota bacterium. Taxonomy (GTDB): domain Bacteria; phylum Actinomycetota; class Actinomycetes; order Actinomycetales; family Dermatophilaceae; genus Lapillicoccus. Next base: position 15,724 of record JBKPQA010000081.1, on the reverse strand, counting down.
GAGGGTCTTCGCCGTCGGTGACGGCGCGGGTGCACGGCGCGCAACCGATGGAGGCGAACCCGACCTGCCGGAGCGGATTCTCGAAGACGGCGTTCTCCTCGGTGTAGCGGCGTACGTCCTCGGTCGTCCACGCCGCGAGGGGGTTGAGCTTCACCATGCCCCGCCGCTCGTCGACCCCGACCACCGCGATGTCCGTGCGCGTGGGGGCGTCCTCGCGACGCATACCGGTCACCCAGGCCCGATGGCTGGAAAGCGCGCGCTCGAGCGGCTCGACCTTGCGCAACGCGCAGCATTGGTCGGGGTTGCGGTCGTGCAGCCTGGGGCCGTACTGCGCGTCCTGCTGGGCGACGGTCTGCAGCGGCAGGACGGTGCGCATCCGGATCGGCAGCATTGCCGCGTATGCGTCGCGGGTGCCCAGCGTCTCGGCGAAGTGGTATCCGGTGTCGAGGAAGAAGACGTCGGCGCCCGGGATCGTCGTGCCGACGAGGTGGACGAGCACCTCGTCGCCCATGGAGCTGGCGACGGTGAGGTCGGCGCCGAAGGTCTCGGCGGCCCAGCGCAGCGCCCGGCGCGCGGTCTCCACGCGCGGCTCGTATGCGTCGGGGCCGGCTCCGATGCCGTCCTCACCGACGGCGGCAGCACCTTCGGCGGCCACGATGCGGGCGTCGTCGAGGGTCCAGGCGGCAGCGGTCGTGGTCACAAGCGGCCATCCGCGGTGGCGGACCGACGGTTGGCGGGGATCGCGGCGTAGTCGATCCGCAGCAGCTGGACGGTGAACACGTGGGCGCACGCACGGCACGACCAGGCGGAGGCGTCGTCCTCCACCGGGCGGAGGTCCTCCTCACCGCAGAATGGGCAGTACAGCGGAGCGGCGGCGCGGCTCATCGCAGCGCCTCCTCGTCCACGCGGCGCGCCCAGGCAGCGAAGCTTTCGTCGGGGCCGGACCGCTGGTCGAGATAGCGGCGGCCCAGCCGCTCGACGTAGTCCGGAACCTCGTCGGCGGTGACCCGCAGCTGCCGGGTCTTGCGGGCCAGCTGGGGGTCGTCGCCGAGGCTGCCACCCAGGTGGACCTGGAACCCCTCGACGGACTCACCGGCCTCGTTGGTCATGACCAGGCCCTTCAGCCCCACGTCGGCGACCTGGAACCGGGCGCAAGAGTTGGGGCAGCCGTTGACGTGGATGCTGAGCGGGCTGTCCCACTCGGGCAGCCGGCGCTCGAGCTCGTCGACGACGACGCGCGCCCGCGCCTTGGTCTCGACCAGGGCGAGCTTGCAGAACTCGATGCCGGTGCACGCGAGGACGCCCCGGCGGAACTCGGTGGGCCGGCAGGACAATCCGATCTCGTCGAGCCCGGACTCGAGGGCGGCCACGTTGTTGTCCGGCACGTCGAGAACGAGGAGCTTCTGGTGCGTGGTGAGCCGCACCCGGCCCGACGCATACCGGCTCGCCAGCTCGGCCACCCCGGCAAGGACGTCGCCGCTGACCCGGCCGGCCACCGGTGAGACGCCGATCCAGTTTCGGCCGTCCTTCTGCCGGTGCACGCCGACGTGGTCCCGCCGGTGCTGGGGCGCGGGGGCGGGCGGCGGCCCGTCGAGGAGCGCCCGCCCGAGGTAGTCCTTCTCGAGAACCTCTCGGAACTTCTCGACCCCCCAGTCCGCGACGAGGAACTTCAGCCGCGCCCGGTTCCGCAGCCGGCGGTAGCCGTGGTCGCGGAAGATCGAGACGACCCCGACCCAGACGTCGGCGACCTCCTCGAGGCTGACCCAGGCCCCGAGGCGCTGGGCGAACATCGGGTTCGTCGAGAGGCCGCCGCCCACCCAGAGGTCGAACCCGGGGCCGAACTCGGGGTGCACCACGCCGACGAACGACACGTCGTTCGCCTCGTGGGCGACGTCGAGGCTGGGCGAGCCGGAGATCGCCGTCTTGAACTTGCGGGGCAGGTTGGAGAACTCGGGCGACCCGATGTAGTGGTCGCGGATCTCCTCGAGGGCCGGGGTCCCGTCGATGATTTCGTCGGCCTCGATGCCCGCGACGGGCGACCCGAGGATGACGCGCGGGGTGTCGCCGCAGGCCTCGGTGGTCATCAGGCCGACCGCCTCCAGGCGCTCCCAGATCGCCGGGACGTCCTCGATCCGGATCCAGTGCAGCTGGATGTTCTGCCGGTCGGTGATGTCGGCGGTGTTGCGGCCGAACTGCTCGCTGACCTCAGCGACGGCGCGAAGCTGCTCGCCGGACAGGGCGCCGCCGTCCACGCGGACCCGCAGCATGAAGTACTCGTCGTCGAGCTCGCTTGGCTCGAGCGTGGCAGTCTTCCCGCCATCGATGCCGGGGCGGCGCTGGGTGTAAAGCCCCCACCAGCGCATCCGCCCGCGCAGATCGTCGCCAGGGATGGAGGCGAAGCCGTTGCGGGAGTAGTCGTCGATGATCCGCTGCCGGACGTTGAGCCCGTCGTCGGCCTGCTTGAAGTCCTCGTTGTGGTTCAGCGGTGTCCGGTCGCCGTCGGCCCAGGCGCCGGTGGCCTTAGCGGCCTGCCGGGCTGGGCGGGCGGGGGCAGGACCCGCGGGACGCGTGGGGGCACCCGCGGGGCGCGGAGGGGCGGCGGACACCCGCCCAGTGTTCCCCCGCGCCGCCGCCGGTCGCATAACAGTCCATTATATGAACCTACGGTATGCGTTATGGGCGGGAATGCGGTCGATGCTGAACCGGTCCGGCACCGAACACGTCTCCCCAGTCACGCCGGAGACCGGCCGGCCGTCGGCGCCCACTCGGAACGGAGTACCCCGATGCTCACACGTGTCCGTCCCCTGGCCGCGGCCGCTCTCGCCGCCGCAGCACTCGCCACCGCCGCGGGCCCGGCGCTCGCCAAATCCGGCGGTACCCCCGCCATCCCGCTCAACACGGGGCAGGAGACAACCGGCTCCAACACCGGCGCGAGCGGGTTCTTCAGCTACTCCATCAGCGGCACCCAGCTCTGCTACACGCTGGCGGCGCGCAACCTCTCCGGCAACGCCGGGGCCGCGCACATCCACAAGGCCGACCGCCACGTCGCAGGCCCGATCCTGGTGCCGCTCATGGTGGATTCCGGGACGACGTTCACTAAGTCGGCCTGCACCACAGCAAGCGCGACCCTGCTCGCGGACATCGCGACAAACCCGCGTGCCTACTACGTCAATGTTCACACCGCGCTGTTCCCCGGTGGTGAGATCCGCGGCCAGCTGAAGTGACCCGGGCGCGGTCCGGTGTGCGACAAGGCCGCGTCGACACGCACCGGGCCGCCAGCTTTAGGCGGTGATCGAATGGTTGGCGCGGGCGTTCGGACCGGAGCAGGGTGGTGTGAGCAACCGCGGAATCGACAGGTCCCGTGGAAGCGAAAGGATCGCGGTGGCTCGTACCCCCTCCCGCGGGGGCAATCCACCGCGATCCGTGTGTTGGGCCGGCGGTTGTGCCAGGCGGACCGGGTCAGGCCAGCGCGACGAGGTCGCGGTAGTCGGGACCCCAGAAGTCCTCGACGCCGTCGGGCAGGAGCAGCACCCGCTCAGGCTCGAGGGCGGCGACGGCGCCCTCGTCGTGGGTCACAAGCACGACAGCACCCTTGAATGTCCGCAGCGCGCCGAGGATCTCCTCCCGGGAGGCCGGGTCGAGGTTGTTGGTCGGCTCGTCGAGCAGCAGCACGTTCGCTGACGACACCACGAGCATGGCCAGCGACAGCCGAGTCTTCTCGCCGCCGGACAGCACCCGGGCCGGTTTCTGGACGTCGTCCCCCGAGAAGAGGAACGACCCCAGGACCTTGCGCACCTCGGTTTCGGTCAAGCCCGGCGCCGCCGACTTCATGTTGTCGAGCACGGTCCGGTCGATGTCGAGGTTCTCGTGCTCCTGGGCGTAGTAGCCCAGTCGAAGGCCGTGCCCGGGCTCCACCTCGCCGGTGTCGGGCTCGTCCACACCGGCCAGGATGCGCAGCAGGGTGGTCTTGCCGGCGCCGTTGAGCCCGAGCACGACCACCCGCGATCCCCGATCAACGGCCAGGTCGACATCGGTGAAGACCTCCAAGGAGCCGTAAGAGCGCGAGAGGCCCGAGGCCCGCAGCGGCGTCCGCCCGCTGGGGGCGGGATCGGGGAAACGGATCTTGGCCACCCGGTCACGAGCACGCTCGCCCTCGACACCAGCCAGCAGCCGTTCCGCCCGGCGGGCCATGTTCTGAGCGGCGACCGCCTTGGTCGCCTTCGCCCGCATCTTGTCCGCCTGGGCCAACAGCGCGCCGGCCTTCTTCTCGGCGTTCTGCCGCTCCCGCTTGCGGCGCCGCTCGTCGGTCTCCCGCTGCGCGAGGTAGGCCTTCCACCCGACGTTGTAGAGGTCGAGCTCCGCCCGGTTGGCGTCGAGGTGGAAGACCCGGTTGACCACGGTGTCCAGCATCTCGACGTCGTGGCTGATGACGACCAGGCCACCCTGGTAACCGCGCAGGTAGTCGCGCAACCAGCCGATCGAGTCGGCGTCGAGATGGTTGGTCGGCTCGTCGAGGAGGAGCGTCTCCGCCCCTGAGAAGAGGATCCGGCTCAGCTCCACCCGCCGCCGCTGCCCGCCGGACAACGTCCGGAGCGGCTGGTCGAGGATCCGGTCCTCCAGACCCAGCGCCGAGGCGATCCGCGCGGCCTCGGACTCCGCCGCATACCCGCCCTGCGCGGTGAAGGCGGCGTCGAGCCGCGCGTAGCGGCTCATGGCCTTGTCGCGGACCTCGTCGTCCTCCGACGCCATGAGCTTCTCGGTGGCGCGCAGGTCGTGCACGATCGTGTCGAGACCGCGGGCGGAGAGGATGCGGTCGCGGGCGAGCGTGCCGAGGTCACCGGTGCGCGGGTCCTGCGGCAGGTACCCGACGTCGCCGGACCGGGTCACGGAGCCGGCGGCAGCCTGCCCCTCTCCCGCCAGGACCTTGGTCAGCGTCGTCTTCCCGGCGCCGTTGCGACCGACCAGGCCGACCCGGTCGCCGGGGGCGATGCGGAAGCTGGCGCCGCCGAGGAGGAGCCTCGGACCGGCGCGCAGCTCAACCCCGCTGGCGACAATCACAACCGTCAATTCTGCCAGCGGCCGGGCAGCGCCCGGAATCGGTTTCCCCAGCCCTCGGGTACTCTCCCCCACCGTGGCGAGCGTGATCGAGGTCCGTCCCGTCGACCCCGCTCAGCACCTCGAGTTCGTGGCGGACCGGTCCGGCAGCTTCCTCCAGACGCCGGCCTGGGGGCGGCTGAAGACCGAATGGACGGCCGAGTCGCTCGGGTGGTTCCGGCTCGATGGAACCGCCGAGGAGGTGATCGGCGCCGGCCTCGTCCTCTACCGCAGCCTCCCGCGGATCGGCCGCTCGCTGGCATACCTTCCCGAGGGCCCGGTCACCGACTGGGACGCCCCCGAGGCTCTCGACGTGCTGCGGACCTTGCGCGACTACGTCCGAGGACGGGGCGCCTTCGCGCTCCGGATCGGGCCGACGGCGCCGATGCGCCGGTGGCACGCCGAGACGGTCAAGGCGGCCATGGCCGACGACGGGATCGCGTCGCTGCGCCACGTCCGGCCGGACGTCACGGAGGAATCCGGTATGCGGCTGCGCGGGCTCCTGGAACGGCTCGGCTTCTCGCAGGTGGCCTCTGACGAGGGGTTCGCCGCCGGACAGCCCCAGTTCGTCTTCCAGCTGCCGCTCGCCGGCCGCAGCGAGGAGGACGTCCTGGCCGGAATGAACCAGCTGTGGCGCCGCAACATCAAGAAGTCGGCCAAGCAGGGCGTCGTCGTCACGCGCGGCTCGGCCGCCGACCTGCCCGCCTTCCACAACGCATACGTCGAAACCGCGGCCCGCGACCACTTCACCCCACGCCCCCTCGGCTACTTCCAGCGGATGTTCGAGGTGATGGGGGCCGAGGACCCCGAGCGCATTCGGCTGTACCTGGCCTGCCACGACGGCGACCTCGTGGCGGCCACGACGTGGGTGCGCGTGGGGAAGCACACCTGGTACTCCTACGGCGCCTCCACGGCGGCGAAGCGGGAGGTGCAGGGTTCGACGGCGATCCAGTGGCAGATGATGCGGGACGCGCTGGCGGCCGGCGCTGACGTCTACGACCTGCGCGGCATCACCGACACGGTCGCCGCGGACGATCCGCACGCCGGGCTCATCCGGTTCAAGGTCGGCACGGGCGGCGAGGCGGTCGAGTACGTCGGCGAATGGGACCTGCCCCTGAACCGGTTGCTGTACAAGGCTTTCGACGTCTACATGCGACGCCGAGGCTGACCCGTGGCGCTCACTCTGCACGTCGACGCGGCCCGGTGGCGGACCCATCTGGCGGCCACGGTCGCCGCCAACCCGGGTCTCATCCCCGTCGTGAAGGGCAACGGATACGGCTTCGGGCTCGACCTCCTCCTCGCCGAGTGCGCGCGGCTGCACGGCTCGTCCGGGGTCGGAATGATCGCCGTCGGCACGTATGCGGAGGCACCCCTTGCGCTGGCCGGCTTCCCTGGCGACGTGCTCGTCATGGAGCCGTACCGGCCGGTGATCCACGGGACCGTGCCGCAGCTCGGTGAGGGGGCGCTGGTCCATACCATCAGCCACGGACCGGACCTCGATGACCTCGCCGGCCGGGTCGGCCGGCCGCGGATCGTCGTCGAAGGGCTCTCGCCGATGAACCGCCACGGCATCCCCGCGGACTGGATGCAGCCGGCCCTCGACGCGCTAGCCCCGTCCGAGCTCGTCGCCCTGAGCCTGCACCTGCCGCTTGGGTCCGGTCATGTGGCCGAGGTCCGGCGGTGGGTAGACCGGTTTGCGGTCAGCGAGGTCAGCGAGTGGCAGCTGTCGCACGTGTCGCCCACCGAGCAGAACGAGCTGCGCGCCGCCTATCCCGACCGCACGTTCCGTGTCCGCATGGGCACGCAGCTTTGGCTCGGCGACCCACGCGCGTGCCGCGTGACAGGGCACGTCCTCGACGTGCGCCACGTGTCCACCGGCGACCGGGCGGGGTACCGGGGCAGGCGGCTCCGGGCCGGCTGGCTGCTCGTCGTGGCGGGCGGCACAGCGCACGGGGTGGCCCTGGAGGCCCCCAGCGGGGCCGACTCGCTGCGACAACGAGCTGTGGCTCTGGCCGAAGGGGCACTCGAGGCCGCCGGCCGCATCCGGTCCCCATTCCGGGTCGGCGGCCACACGACGTGGTTCGTGGAGCCGCCGCACATGCAGGTGAGCCTGATCATGCTCCCCGAGGGCAGCACCCCTCCCGAGGTCGGCGAAGAGGTCGACGTCCGGGTCCGCAACACCACGCTGCACCCGGACGCCGTGGTGTTCGAGTGACAAGGGACGACCTGCGATCGCAGGAGGTCACGGCCTGGTCAACGGCACCGGCGTCCCCCGGTTCTCCCCTCATGGGTGACCTAGGGTAAGCCGGTGACCTTCAACGAGAACGTCCAACTGGACACGTCACAGGCGACATCGGGCGGGTCGTCAGGCGGCTACGGCGGCGGCGGAAACTTCCCGGGCGGGATCCAGGTGGGCGGCGGGATCGGCGGTCTGATCCTCCTCATCCTCGTGTTCGTCTTCGGCGGGAACGTCCTGGGTGGAGGCGGCACGCAGGACCCGGGCACCGACACGACCACTGGACAGTCCACCTCCTTGGACCCGTCTCAGGTCGCCGCCGGCGGGTCGCAGTCCGGCGGTGGGTTCTCCCAGTGCAAGACGGGCGCGGACGCCAACAAGAACGACGAGTGCCTGGTCATCGCCACGGTCAACAGCGTGCAGGCCTACTGGGCGACGGCCCTGCCGCAGTACGGGCGCCAGTACACCAAAGCCAACACCGTGCTCTACTCCGGGCAGACCCAGTCGGCTTGCGGCACTGCGTCGAACCAGGTGGGTCCCTTCTACTGCCCCCTGGACAAGCTGGTCTACATCGACGCGAGCTTCTTCCAGGAGCTCCAGCAACGGTTCGGCGCCAACGGCGGGCAGCTGGCCAAGGAGTACGTCGTGGCTCACGAGTACGGCCACCACGTGCAGGACATCCTGGGCGTGCTCGGTCGCGCCCAGCAGGATCCCCAAGGCGCCGAGTCCGGGTCGGTGCGGCTTGAGCTCATGGCCGACTGCCTCGCCGGGATGTGGGTCAAGAACGCCACCCAGACCAAGGACGCCAACGGCACGACGTACCTGCAGCCCATCACCCAGGAGGACATCCAGTCGGCGCTGTCGGCCGCCTCTGCGGTGGGTGACGACCGGATTCAGCGAGCCACTCAGGGCCGGGTCAACCCCGAGTCGTGGACGCACGGGTCGAGTGCGCAACGGCAAAAGTGGTTCATCACCGGCTACCAGACCGGCGACCTGAACCAGTGCAACACGTTCGCCGCGCGGGACCTCTAGGTCACCCACGCAGTTCTCCGCTACTTCCCGGGGGCCCACTTAAGCGGTTGCCTGCCGCGATACCGCGTCGCTGAGCTTGCGCATCGCCGAGCCGGCGGAATCGCTGACCGTCGGCCCCAGCACCGCGAGGCTGGACATCAGGGCGGCCACCTCGGGGAGGTCGAGGCGATCGGTGCCACCGACCCGCGGTGCTCCAAGTCGACGCCGCGGCCTCGACCGGCGACCACCCGGATCGGAGCATCCGACAGCCGCAGCCGCTCGACGTCCCGGGCGACCGTCCGCGGCGACACATGAAGGTCCCGCCCCAGCTCCGCGAGCGTGTGCCGGCGCGCCGACGCATACAGGATCTCGACGAGGTTCTGCTGCCGCTCGACCCGCCGCAGAGCGAGGTGCCCGTCGCGGGAGGCGGCCCCGAGCCGGTGTCTTTCGGCCACGGAGTCCGAGCCTAAACGCGGACACCGGCCTGTCCGGGTTCCTGGCTAACGTGCTGGTCATGACAGCAGAGCAGACCGTGACCGAGTTCTTCGACCGCTACACGCAGGCCTTGATGGCGCGGGACGAGAAACAGGTGGCAAGTCTGTATGCGGTGCCGGGGCTGATCCTCTTCCCCGGCCAGCCGCTTCCGGTGTCCGAGCAGGCCCAGACCGAGCGGTTCTTCGCGTCGGCATGGGGGCAGTACGACGGCGTCACCGAGACGCATACCGACCGCACAGTGGTCGCGGAGGCGCCGGGCAGCGTCTGGGTCGACGTGACGTGGAACCACGTCGGGGCGCCGCCCGAGCGCCTCATGTACCAGCTCGTCGAGATCGACGGGACCTGGAAGATCGCCGTGCTGACGCCGCTGGCGGGCTGACTTTCGCCCTGAGTGCGCGGCTCACTCAGGCGGGGAAACCGCCGTCTCGACCAGCACGCCGATCTTGTCGACGCGGTGCTCCGGGTTCTTGTGCTCGTCGGCCCAGAAGTTACCGGCGGCGTGGTCCTCAGGGGTCAAGCAGGTCGACAGTGTGATCATCGCCTCCGTCGCCGGCACCCCCGGCCGACCCGGAACCGCTGCGCGTTGCTCGGCCAGGGACACCTCCGAGCGGAAGGAGGTCTTTCGGGTATCCGTGATCCGGTACGTGTACCGGACGCCGTCCACATCCACGTGGGCGACCGCGCCTTCCGCCAGGTCCGGCAGGTGGCGGAAGGGTGCGATGGAGGACGTGCGGTGAGCGGTGACCTGATAGTTCCCGATGCCGCCTGGTCCGGTTCCGCCTCGAGGCCCGAACGGGGATGCGGCCACTCCCCGGTTCTGGATCTCGGTGCCGGGACCGTCGTCGGTCCATCCCTCGTACGGCTGCACGAACAGCCCCGTCAGGTTCAGGGCGGGCACGCTCAGGCGGGCGGAGACCGGCCGGCCGTCGCTCGGGGTCGGCCCCGACGGCATCCTCGACGTCGCTGGAGCGGGTGTCACCGTCGTCGCGCCGCTGCTCGTCGACGTCGGCGCGGGATCTGACGGCGTGGTCGACGGGCTGGTCGCCGGCGGCGCGGCCGGTGGGTCCACAGTGGTGCATGCCGTGAGGAGGCCCAGGCCGACGACGGCGAGAACAGCCCGCGCCCTCCACCCGTACATCTCACGACGGTAACCGGGCGCCGGACATCCGGCTCGGGCGTCCGAGCGTTATCGAACTGGAAAGCTCACTCCAGCCAGCTGGGGTCGGACTTCGAAACGGACCCGACTCGGACGACAGAGTCAGCGACTGCGCCAGGCAGCAGCCAGTCGGCTGCGGTCCCTCAGGGCGCTGGCTCGGTGAGGTGTATGTGGACGGCCCGGCCCCGCTCCAGCGCCCGGTCGAGGACGTCCCGCCGCGGATCGGGAACGTCGTAGAGCGCTCGTCGCGGAAGATCAGCGAGGGAGCGCAGTCGCGGGTCGGCCAGCACGTGCCCGACCAGCGTTCGATCGCCGCCGACGACCAGTCCGGCCGGCACCTTCGCGGCGCCCGGCGCCGGCGACTCGTTGCCGTGGAGCAGAAGCCGGAGGGCGTGTCCAGCAACCGCATCGGCCAGCGCGTCGGCCTGGTTGCTCCGCCGGCGGGCGAACCGCTGCTGCGACCAGCCTCCTGCGGCGGTGCGGGACTGGACGTGTCGAGTCCCGACCTTCAACGCGAGGAACCGGCCCTCCTCGGCCAGCCCCACCGCATACCCGCCGCGGCGGACCAGGACGACGCCGAGCGGGTCGTAGAGGAAGTACTCCAATGAAGCCGTGGCACCGTCGGCGCCGGTGACCCGAACGACGCCGCCCCCGGACCACGCGTCAGGGCCGGTCCCGTGACGCTGGTGGAACCCGGCGATCCACCGCTCGACGCGCTCGGGCGCGACCTCGAGGTCGCGCTCCGAAGCCGTCACCTCAGATGTTGAAGCCGAGCGCTCGCAGCTGCTCGCGACCGTCCTCGGTGATCTTGTCCGGCCCCCACGGCGGCATCCAGACCCAGTTGATCCGGAACCCGTTGACGAGCCCCTCCAGTGCGTTGGCCGCCTGGTCCTCGATGACGTCGGTCAGCGGGCACGCCGCCGAGGTCAGCGTCATGTCGATGATCGCCTGCGACTCGGAGTCGACGGTGATGCCGTAGACCAGGCCGAGGTCGACGACATTGATGCCGAGCTCCGGGTCGACGACGTCGCGCAGCGCCTCCTCGACGTCGGCCACGTTGGCCGGGGCGCTGGTGATGCCTGTGGTGTCCGTCATGAGCTCAGCCCTTCTCTACCAACGGTTCCAAGGATATGTCCGCACCGGCGCGGGCCAGCGCGTCGGTGAAGGCGGTCCAGCCCAGGAGGGCGCACTTGACGCGAGCCGGGTACCGCGCGACGCCGGCGAAGGCCACGCCGTCGCCGATGACCGCCTCGTCACCCGGGTCCTCGCCCTTGGAGGTCAACATCGAGCGCATGGCGGTGTATGCCTCGAGCGCTTCCCGAACGGAGTGTCCGGTCACCTGCTCTGTGAGCACCGAGGCCGACGCGACGCTGATCGAGCAGCCGAGCGCGTCGTACGACACGTCCGTCACGGTGTCGCCGTCGAGCTCGACCCTGAGGGTGACCTCGTCGCCGCACGTCGGGTTGACGTGGTGAACCTCGGCGTCGAACGGCTCGCGGAGCCCGGCGCGATGCGGCCGCTTGGAGTGCTCGAGGATGAGCTCCTGGTAGAGGTCCATCAGCGGTCGACTCCGAACATCTCCGGAACGCGGTCGAGTGACGTCAGCATCGCGTCGATCTCGCCGAGCGTGGTGTATGCCGCGACGGTCGCCCGGGTGGTCGCGGCCACGCCGAACCGGCGGTGAAGCGGCCAGGCGCAGTGGTGCCCGACCCGCACGGCCACGCCGTCGGCGTCGAGGACCTGGCCCACGTCGTGGGCATGCACGCCGTCAACGACGAAGGCCACGGTGCCGCCGCGGTCCGGACCCGCCTCGGGGCCGACGACCCGAACCCACGGACGCTGGGCCAGCTCCTTGAGCAGGTGCGCACACAGCACCTCCTCGTGGGCCGCCACCCGGTCCATGCCGAGCTCCCGCAGGTACTCGGCCGCCACACCCAGCCCGATGGCCTGAGCCGCCATCGGCACGCCGGCCTCGAACTTCTGGGGCACTGGCGCGTAGGTCGAGCGCTCCATGGTCACCGTCTCGATCATCGAGCCGCCTGTGAGGAACACCGGCATCTCGTCCAGCACTTCAGGACGGCCCCACAGCACGCCGATCCCCAACGGGCCGAGCATCTTGTGGCCGCTCCAGGCCATCAGGTCCACGCCCAGGTCGCCGACGTCGACCGGCAAGTGTGGCACCGACTGGCAGGCATCGAGGACCGCGAGGGCACCCACGGCGTGAGCGCGGTCGGCGAGCTCGCGCACTGGGTTCACGGTGCCCAGGACGTTTGAGGCGTGAGTGAAGGCGAAGACCTTGGTGTGCTCCGTTAGGAGGGACTCGAGGTCGCTGAGGTCGAGGCGCCCGTCATCGGTCACCGGCACCCAGCGAAGCGTGGCGCCGGTGCGCCGGGTCAGCTCCTGCCAGGGAATGAGGTTGGCGTGGTGCTCCATCTCCGTGACGAGCACCTCGTCGCCTGGGCCGAGCGCGAACCGCGACCCCACGCCTCCCCCGCCGCCGTCCGCGCCGTTCGAGAACGCATACGCCGCGAGATTCAACCCCTCGGTGGCGTTCTTGGTGAAGACGACCTCCCCTGGTCGCGCGCCGACGAACGACGCGATCGTCGCCCGGGCCTGCTCGTACAGCTCGGTGCCCTCCTCGGAGAGCTGGTGGGCTCCCCGGTGCACCGCGGAGTTGTGCCGCTCGTAGAACTCCCGCTCGGCGTCGAGGACGACGAACGGCTTCTGCGAGGTGGCCCCGGAGTCGAGGTACACCAACGATTTGCCGTCGCGGACCGTGCGCTCGAGGATAGGGAAGTCTGCCCGGATACGGGTCAGCTCCTCGTCGGAGAACGGCACGGCGGACATGTCAGGCCTTCGTGACGGCCGACGGCAGGTAGCGGTCGTAACCCTCGTCCTCGAGCCGGTCGGCCAGCTCGGGGCCGCCCTCCTCGACGATCCGGCCGTCGATGAACACGTGGACGAAGTCCGGGTGGATGTACCGCAGGATCCGCGTGTAGTGGGTGATGAGCATGATGCCGACGTCGGTGGTCTCGTGCACCCGGTTGACGCCCTCGGACACGATGCGCAGCGCGTCGACGTCGAGGCCGGAGTCCGTCTCGTCGAGGATGGCGATCTTCGGCCTGAGCAGCTCCATCTGGAGGATCTCGTGGCGCTTCTTCTCGCCGCCGGAGAAGCCCTCGTTGACGTTGCGGTCGGCGAACGCCGGGTCGATGCGGAGCCCGTCCATGGCGCTCCGGACGTCCTTGACCCAGGTGCGCAGCTTGGGCGCCTCACCGTCGATCGCCGTCTTGGCCGTGCGCAGGAAGTTCGACACGGTCACGCCGGGGACCTCGACGGGGTACTGCATGGCGAGGAACAGCCCGGCCCGGGCCCGCTGGTCGACCGTCATCGCGAGGACGTCCTCGCCGTCGAGGGTCACGGTGCCACCCGTGACGCGGTACTTCGGGTGCCCGGCGACGGAGTAGGCGAGCGTCGACTTCCCGGAGCCGTTGGGCCCCATGATGGCGTGCGTCTCGCCGGAGTTGATCGTGAGGTCGACGCCCCGCAGGATCTCCTTGGAGGCACCGTCCTCGACCTCGACGGAGACGTGGAGGTCACGGATCTGGAGGATGGTCATCGTTTCCTTCGTTAGCTCAGGTCACTGGCCGACATTGACGAGGACGTCGTCGCCGTCGATCTTCACGGGGTAGACGGCGACGGGAACGGTCGCCGGAGGACCGGTCGGGTCGCCGGTGCGGACATCGAACCGGGAGCCGTGCAGCCAGCACTCCAACGTGCAGCCGTCGACCTCACCCTCGGAGAGCGAGACGTCGGCGTGGGTACAGCGGTCGTTCAGGGCGTGGTAGTCGCCGTTGCCGTCACGGACCATGGCGACGATCACGCCGTCGACCTCCGCCTGTGCGGCGGTACCCGGCGCGAGGTCGTCGACGTTGCACACCCAGGTGAAGCCGTCAGACACCGGCTGGGCGCTCACGACGCCCTCCCCTGCAGCACCTCCGCGCCGGCCCGCTGCGCCGCGGCCAGCTCGGCGTCGATGTCGGCGTTCAGCCGGTCGCGCAGGTCGGCCACCGGGATCTGGTTCACGATGTCGACGAGGAACCCGCGCACGACGAGCCGCCGGGCCTCGTCCTCGGGGATGCCCCGCGCCTGGAGGTAGAACAACTGCTCGTCGTCGAACCGGCCGGTTGCCGAGGCGTGGCCGGCGCCGACGATCTCGCCGGTCTCGATCTCGAGGTTCGGCACGGAGTCGGCGCGGGCACCGTCGGTGAGGACGAGGTTGCGGTTGGTCTCGAAGGTCTCGGTGCCCTCGGCCTCCGCGCGGATGAGGACATCCCCGACCCAGACGGTATGCGCTGAGTCGCCCTGCAGCGCGCCCTTGTATGTGACGTGGCTCTTGCAGTTCGGGGCGTTGTGGTCGACGAAGGAGCGGTGCTCGAGGTGCTGCTTGGTGTCGGCGAAGTAGACGCCGAGCAGCGTCGCGTCGCCGCCGGGACCCGCATACCGGACATTGGTGTTGATGCGCACGATGCTGCCGCCGATGCTGACGGCGATGTGCCGGTATGCGGCGTCGCGGCCGACGAGCGCGTCGTGCTGCCCGAGGTGGTGCGCGTCGTCGTCCCAGTGCTGGATCGACACGACGGTGAGGTTCGCGCCGTCCCCGACGACGACCTCGACGTTCCCGGTGTGCTCACCCCCGCCCTCGTGGTCGAGGACGACCACCGCCTTGCTGTGGTGGCCGGCCTCGACGACGACGTGCCCGTTGCTGCGGGCGCCGGGCTTCCCGGTGATGACAACCCGGACCGGCTCGTCGAGCTCGGCCTCGGCGGGGATCTTGACGTGCGTCGCGGTCGGCGAGTTGGCGTCCGCCACGACCGCGGCCCGGTCGGCGGGGACCAGGACGGTGCCGCGCGGCGCCTGGCCGGGAGCCAGCGTGCCGACCCGGACGCCGTCCGGCGCCGTCACCGCATACTCGACGGCACCCTCCTCGGTGGAAGTGTCGGTGAGGAGCGATCGCAGCCGGTCGACCGGCGTGAACCGCCACTCCTCCTCGCGCCCGGTCGGGATCGGGAACGTCGCGACCTCGAAAGACGTGGGCCGCTCGGCTCGCGACTGGTCGGGGACGAACGCGGCATCGGAGTCAGTGTGCGCACCCTTGCTCGGACCACCGGTGAACCCGGTGGTCTTCTCCAACAGCGGCATCAGCCGACGGCTCCTTCCATCTGGAGCTCGATGAGCCGGTTGAGCTCGAGGGCGTACTCCATCGGCAGCTCGCGCGCGATGGGCTCCACGAACCCGCGCACGATCATCGCCATGGCCTCCTCCTCCGTGAGCCCTCGCGACTGGAGGTAGAACAGCTGGTCGGCGGACACCTTCGAAACCGTGGCCTCGTGGCCCATCTGGACGTCGTCCTCGCGGACGTCGACGTAGGGGTAGGTGTCGGATCGGCTGATCTGGTCGACGAGCAGGGCGTCGCACCGGACCGTAGACCTCGACCCGTGGGCACCTTCCATGACCTGGACCAGGCCGCGGTAGGACGTGCGGCCGCCGCCCCGTGCGACCGACTTGGAGACGATCGTCGAGGAGGTGTTGGGCGCCTGGTGGACCATCTTGGCGCCGGCGTCCTGGTGCTGGCCCTCGCCCGCGAAGGCGATGGACAGGGTCTCACCCTTGGCGTGCTCGCCGAGCAGGTAGACGGCGGGGTACTTCATCGTCACCTTGGACCCGATGTT
>JBKPQA010000080.1:0-5995 GCA_046733835.1 Actinomycetota bacterium | reverse complement strand
ACCGCGACCCCCGCGAAGCCGGGACCTCTCGACACCTCCACGTCAGCCCAGCTGACCGGGTTCCCCGAGCCGGCGGCCCCGACCGGCACGACCTGGCTCACGCTATGGCGGTTCGACTGGCTGTGGGGCGTCTTGGCCCTGCTGGCCGTCGGGATCTATCTCATGTGGGTCCTGCGCCTCCGCCGTCGAGGCGACCACTGGAGCACCCTTCGTGCGATCGCCTGGGTCGCCGGGTGGGTCGTCCTCGCCTGGGCCACGTGCGGGGCCCCCGCGGTGCTCGGCCGGGTCTCCTTCTCGTGGCACATGGTCGACCACATGACGATCGCCATGTATGCGCCGCTGTTCCTCGTCCTCGCGGCGCCGGTGACGCTCGCCCTCCGGGTGCTGCCGGCTCGCGGCGACGGCAGCCTCGGTCCGCGGGAGCTGTTGCTCGGACTGGTGCACTCGCGACTGCTGCGCGTGCTCGGAAACCCGATCATCGCCGCGGTGCTCTTCTTCACGAGTCTCGTGGTGTTCTACTACTCGGTCCTGTTCGAGCTGGCCCTCACCACGCATACCGGACACGTCCTCATGACCGCTCACTTCCTCGTGACCGGGTACCTCTTTGCGTGGGTCATGGTCGGAGTCGACCCGGGGCCGCCGAAGTGGGCGCCGTCCCTGCGGCTGCTCATCCTTCTCATCACGGTGTCGTTCCACGCCTTCTTCGGGGTCGCGCTGATGAGCGGCACCGCCCTGCTTGCTCCGGACTTCTTCGGCGCGCTTCGCATCCCGTGGATCCCCGACCCACTCGCCGACCAGCAGGCCGGTGGCAGCATCGCCTGGGCGGTCGGCGAGATCCCGGTGCTGGTTCTCAGCCTTCTCGTCGTCCGGGACTGGATTCGTTCCGACGCGAGGGAGAGCCGGCGGCACGACCGCCAGGCCGACCGTGACGGGGACGCCGAACTGGCGGCCTACAACGAACGGCTTAAAGAGCTGGCCCGGCGCGGGGAAGGTCAGCGGTCGCCGGACGCCTGAGTCACCCCACGAAGTTCTCCGCTTCCCTGCCACCCCGCGAAGTTCTCCGCTTCGCTCCGATACTTCGCAGGGACCCCGGCCTCCGATACTTCGCGGGGACCCCGCGCCTAGTCACTCCACGAAGTTCTGCGCTTCCCTGCCACCCCGCGAAGTTCTCCGCTTCGCTCCGATACTTCCCAGGGACCCCGGCCTCCGATACTTCGCAGGGACCCCGCGCGCCTAGGCTGAACGGCGTGAAGGTGGCGTTGCTCCAGATCGGCTACGGCGACGACGAGACGGTCGCCGACCGGGTCGATCGGGTTGCCGCGTTGGTCAGGGAACAGCGCGGCCATGACCTCGTGGTTCTCCCGGAGCTCTGGGCTCCAGGTGGATTCGCTTACGACACGTGGGAGACGAGAGCCGACACTCCGCACGGCGCCATCGCCACGGCCATGAGCGCCGCGGCGAAGGACGCCGACGTGACCCTGCACGCCGGGTCGATCGTCGAGACCTCCTCCGACGGCAGCACCGGCCCCGAGGGCAAGGACCTGTGGAACACGTCGCTGGTCTTCGCGCCGGACGGGACGCTGCAGGCGACGTACCGGAAGATCCACCGGTTCGGGTTCGGTGCGGGCGAGCCCAAGCTCATGGAGGCCGGCGAACGGATCGTCACGACCGAGCTTCCGGACGGGGACGGCGGCACCATCACCGCTGGACTCTCCACGTGCTACGACCTGCGTTTCCCCGAGCTCTACAGGGCGCAGCTCGACGCCGGGGCGAAGATGTTCGTCATCCCGGCGGCGTGGCCGCGTCGGCGAGTGACCCACTGGACGCTGCTCGCGCACGCGCGAGCGATCGAGAACCAGTGCGTCGTTCTCGCCTGCAACACTGCGGGGACCCACTCGCGGACCGAGATGGGCGGCCACTCGCAGGTCGTCCTGCCGACCGGGGAGGCGCTCGCGGTCGCCGGTCTGGACGAACAGGTGCTCAGCGTTGACGTCGACCTGTCCCTCGTGGACTCCTGGCGCGCCGACTTCCCGGTCCTCGCCGACCGGCGCCTTCCCACTCGTGCGCACTGACGTCCGCGTTCGGGCGCCTGAGCTGGTTGGCCGGCGCTGGCTCAACACCGGCGGCCAGGACCTCTCGCTCGCCGGGCTGCGCGGACGCGTCGTTCTGCTCGACTTCTGGACGTTCTGCTGCGTCAACTGTCTTCACGTGCTCGACGAGCTGCGGCAGGTCGAGGAGCAGTTCCCCGAGGAGCTCGTTGTCATCGGGGTGCACTCGCCGAAGTTCGACCACGAGGGCGACCCGGCGGCGGTCGAGGCCGCGGTCGAGCGCTATGCCGTGGGGCACGCCGTCCTCGACGACCCGGACTTGGTGACCTGGCAGGCGTACACCGCCCGAGCCTGGCCGACCCTGGTCGTCGTCGACCCGGAGGGTCACATCGTGGCCTCGATGTCCGGCGAGGGCCACGCCCCCGGCATTGCCGGCCTCGTCGAAGAGCTCGTCGCCGAGCACGCGGCCAAGGGCACGCTGCGCCGGGGGAACACCCCGTATGCGTTGCCGCCCCCTCCGCAGTCCGCCCTGCGGTTCCCCGGCAAGGTCGTTCTCCTGCCGGACGGCTCGTTCCTCGTTTCCGACACCGCGCACCACCAGGTCGTGCAGCTCGACACAGACCTCGAGACTGAACGCGGGCGGTGGGGCGGCCCCGAGGTGTTCGACGAACCGCAAGGCCTCCTGCTGCTGCCGTCCGACGTGGCGGCGACCGTTGGTTACGACGTACTGGTGGCCGACTCGGTCAATCATCAGATCAAACGGATCTCCTTCTCCGACGAAACAATTCGCACGGTAGCCGGTTGTGGCCGGCCGTTGCGGCGTCGCGAGGGCGGCGGGCCAGCCTTGGAACAGGAGCTCTCGACGCCGTGGGACCTGGCCTGGTGGGAGGGCCGGGTGGTGATTGCCATGGCTGGGATCCACCAGCTCTGGGCCTTGACGCTGGACGCGGACCCGGCACTGGGTCGCCTCGAGGTGTTGGCGGGGACCACGCAGGAGGGACTCCGCGACGGCCCCGGTGACGTCGCGTGGTTGGCCCAGCCGTCGGGACTGGCAACCTCGGCCGACGGGCACCGGGTCTGGGTGGCCGACGCGGAGACATCGGCGCTACGAACCTGGTCCGCTTCCGGCCTCACCACGCAGGTGGGTGCGGGGCTGTTCGACTTCGGCCACCGCGATGGGCCCGCGGGAGAGGCGCGGTTCCAGCACCCTCTCGGTGTCGTCGAGCTGCCCGACGGGTCGGCCGCCGTGTGCGACACGTACAACGGGGCGATCCGCCGGTACGACCCGGTCGGCAACCGCGTCACGACGCTCGCCACCGGCCTGGCCGAACCGAGCGACGCCATCGTGGAGCGCGGGACGGACGGTTCTGCTCGGCTCGTCGTGGTCGAGTCCGCCGCGCACCGCCTCGTCCGGGTGGCTGTCCCGGCTGACGCCCAAGAGGTCAAAGGCCCGGCGCGACGCACCCAACGTCCACCCACGTCGCTTACTCCAGGAGCGGTCGAGCTGGTCATAGCGTTCCAACCACCGAGCGGCCAGAAGCTCGACGACCGATGGGGTGAGCCGACCCGGCTCGTCGTCTCGGCCAGTCCCCCGGAGTTGCTTCTCGACGGCGGCGGGGACGGCGTGGGCCTGACCCGGCCTCTCACCCTGGCTTCCGGCATACCGGCCGGAACGCTGCACGTCTCAGTACAGGCCGCTGCCTGCGACACGCAAGGTGACAATCCCGCGTGTCACCTCTTCCAGCAGGACTGGGGTATCCCACTTCTCCTCGACGACACCGGCCCCGACCGGCTCCTCTTACACCTGCGAGGAACCTGAACGCGGACTATGGTGAAGCGGTACCAGGAGCTCGGGACGAAAGCGGAGGCACGTCAATGGGAATCGGGCTCGGAGTCTTTCTTATCGTCATCGGCGGCATCCTCAGCTTCACGTCGCTGGACAACTCGCTGTTGAGGACGAACCTCGACGTGGTCGGCTACATCCTCATGGCGGGCGGCCTACTCGCCCTCATCTTCGGCACCATCCAGAACCGGCAGCGGACCAACACGTCGCACACGTCGGTCGTCGAGCGGCGCAACGTCGAAGACATTCACGACGACCGTAGGGACGTCTGACCTTCAGCGTCAGAAGGCTGACTCGGGCACGTCCATGATCGACGGGTCCGTGCCCTCGGCGATCGCTCGCTCGGCTGTGAGGCGCGGCAGGACGGTCCGCGCGAAGAACCGCGCCGCCGCCACCTTGCCGGTGTAGAAGTCGCGATCCTTGGCACTGAGCGCGTCGCCCCGAGACGTCAGCGCCTCGTGGGCCACCTCGGCCTCACGAAGCAGCAGCCAGCCGACCACGAGATCCCCGGCGGCCAGGAGCAGCCGCGACGTGTTCAGCCCGACCTTGTAGACGTTGCGGACGTCACCACCCATGCGGGGGTCGGACTTGAACGCCTCAGCCCCCACGTACTCGAGGATGCCCTGAACGTCGGCCTCGGCCTGGCCGAGTAGCTCGCGTTCCTTGTCGAGCGCACCGCCGGCGGCCCCGAGGTCCTTGGCGAACTCCTGAATCTGCATGGCCAGGTAGGAGATTGCGACGCCCTGGTCCTTGACGATCTTGCGGAAGAAGAAGTCGAGGCCCTGGATCGCCGTAGTCCCCTCGTAGAGCGTGTCGATCTTGGCGTCCCGCACGTACTGCTCGATGGGGTAGTCCTGGAGGAAACCGGACCCGCCCAACGTCTGCAGCGACTCGGTGCCGAGCAACACCCACGCGCGCTCCGACCCGAGCGCCTTGACGACCGGAAGGAGCAGGTCGTTGACGCGGCGGGCCAGCTGGGCAGGTGAGTCCTCCGGCAGCTGCTCCGAGCCGGCGGCCAGCTGAGCCGCGTCGACGGCGTCCTGCTGCGTCGCGGTGTACAGCACGAGCGCCCGCAAGCCCTCCGCATACGCCTTCTGCAGGATGAGCGACCGGCGCACGTCGGGGTGGTGAGTGATGGTGACCCGCGGCGCCGTCTTGTCCGCCTGCTGCGTGAGGTCGGCGCCCTGCACGCGCTGCTTGGCGAACTCAAGCGCCTGCAGGTACCCGGCCGACAGCGTGGCGATCGACTTGGTGCCGACCATCATCCGGGCATGCTCGATCACCCGGAACATCTGGGCGATGCCCTCGTGCACGTCGCCGAACAGGGTGCCGACCGCCGGTGCGCCGTCGCCGAAGGTGACCTCACAGGTGGTCGAGACCTTCAGGCCCATCTTGTGCTCGACGTTGGTGACGACGACGCCGTTGCGCTCGCCCAGCTCGCCGGTGTCGAGGTTGACGACGTGGAACTTGGGGACGACGAAAAGCGACAAACCCTTGGTGCCAGGGCCGGCGCCCTGGGGACGGGCCAGCACGAAGTGCACGATGTTGTCGGTGAGGTCGTGCTCGGCCGACGTGATGAACCGCTTGACGCCGCTGATGTTCCACGTGCCATCCGGGTTCTGAATCGCCTTGGCGCGGCCCGCCCCTACGTCCGAGCCGGCATCCGGCTCGGTGAGCACCATGGTGGCGCCCCACTTGCGTTCGACCATGAGCTTGGCCAGTTTCTTCTGCTCGTCCGTGCCGAGCAGGTAGAGCAGCTTGGCGAAGGAGAAGCTCGACGCATACATGCCGACGGCGGGGTTCGCGCCCAGAATCAGCTCGTTGACCGCCCATCGGAGGGACGGTGGGACGACCGTGCCGTCGAGGCCGGCCGGGACGTCGATGGCCCAGAAGCCGGACTCGAGGTAGGCGGCGTACGACTTCTTGAACGACTCCGGCATCGCGACGGTATGCGTCGTGGCGTCGTAGACCGGCGGGTTGCGGTCGGAGTCGAGCAGGCTCTCGGCCAGCTCGTGCTCCGCCAGCCGAGCCACCTCGTGCAGCATCTCGCGCGCGGTGTCTGCGTCGACGGCCTCATAGGGACCGTGGCCGAGCAGGTCGCCCC
>JBKPQA010000079.1:0-2356 GCA_046733835.1 Actinomycetota bacterium | reverse complement strand
CGTCGTCGCCGCGGTCTTGACGGTCATTCTGCGGGCCACCAAGACTCCGGCCGGCGTCGACGCCACCCAGCCGGCGGACTACTTCGCCGACGAGGGCGACCCGCGGGTGTCGCCGATGCCCCCGACCTTCGAGGAGCTCGCAAAGCGGGAGGCGCGGCAGCACTGAGCAGACCCGTCGCATACCACTGACCGAAGGGTGGTGGTCCCGCCCGGGACCACCACCTCGTCGTTGTGGTGCGGCGCGTCAGCCCATGCCCACTCCGATGGGCACGTCTCGCTGCTTACCGCAGTCGAGACATTCCTGGTAGCGGCCCCCGTAGTCTCCGCTGTCGGGGTACCGGTGTGTGCGCCAGCGGTGCCAGATGTGGAGCCGACAGGTCCACCGTCCGCGACGTCGCTGTTCCTGCGCCGGCTCGCGCCGTGATTCGGGCGTCATGGTTCATAGTCGCCGGTCCCGAGCTCAAGGTTGACCGTTAGCGCGTGCGAATTTCCGCAGCCTGCTGTAACTTACAAGTTGATGACAAGTTCCCGGTTCGCCACCATCGCGACCGACCTGCGAGAGCGCATTGCCCTCGGCGAGTTCGGCGACGCCGGCGCACTCGACTCGGAGTCGCAGCTGTGCCACCGGTATGCGGTGTCGCGACCCACGGTGCGACGGGCTCTCGAGGCGCTGCGCGACGAGGGCTTGGTCGAGTCGCGGCACGGAGCCGGCTGGTTCGTGACCGGCTCGGCGTTCCATCAGCGGCTCGCCCTCGGCTCCTTCCGGCACGCCGCGTCGGCGGTCGCCGAGGCGGGCAAGTCGCTCGAGCGGCAGGTGGTCGAGTTCGGGTACCGCTCCGCGCCCCTCTCGCTCGCCGGCTCCCTCGGCGTTCCCGAGGACACCGAGCTCCTGTATGCCCGATCGCTGCGGACCGTCGACGGCGAAGGGCTGGACGTGGTCCGGGAATGGGTTCCCGGCGACCTTGCCGGTCCGATCAGCCGGGACGCCGCCACCCGGCCCGGCATCTGGGAGACGCTGGCCCGACACGGCCACCGCATCGCGAAGGTCCGGCAGGTGGTGACGGCCGGCCTGGCCAGCGTGGAGGACGCCGAGCTCCTGGGCGTCGCCTTGGGCAACGCGCTGCTGCTCGTCCGCCGGTTCGCCGCCGACGCGTCCGGGCGCGTCCTGGCTCTCTCCGACCACCGCTACCTGGCGCAGCGGTTCGCCCTCGAGGTCGAGTTCAGCTCCGGCCCCAACGGCAGCGCCGCCACGACGGCGGAGCCCACCGGCATCCATCCGCTGCTCTCCCCCGAGGGCGAGCACCCGCATACCAAGGAGCACATCGCATGAAGGTCCTCGTCACCGGCGGAGCTGGGTTCATCGGCTCGAACTTCGTCCTGCGCGTCCGGCAGACCCGCCCGGACTGGCAGGTCACGGTCCTCGACGCCCTGACGTATGCGGGAAACCGCGCCTCACTCGCCCCGGTGGAGGACGACATCGACTTCGTCGAGGGTTCGATCGCCGACCCGGCGCTCGTGGACCGGCTGGTCGCGGAGACCGACCTGGTGGTGCACTTCGCGGCGGAGTCGCACAACGACAACAGCCTGGACAACCCGTGGCCGTTCGTCGAGGCGAACATCGTCGGGACGTACCAGCTGCTGGAGGCAGTTCGCCGGCACGGCAAGCGGATTCACCACGTCTCGACCGACGAGGTCTACGGCGACCTGGAACTGGACGACCCGAACCGCTTCACCGAGAGCACGCCGGTCAACCCGTCGTCGCCCTACTCCGCGTCCAAGGCGAGCGCTGACCTGTTGGTGCGGGCCTGGATCCGGTCCTTCGGCATCCAGGCGACGCTATCCAACTGCTCCAACAACTACGGACCACGGCAGCACGTCGAGAAGTTCATCCCACGGCAGATCACCGGGATCCTCCAAGGGATGAAGCCCAAGCTCTATGGCGCCGGCGCCAACGTGCGGGACTGGATCCACGTCGACGACCACAACGACGCGGTGGTGGCCATCGTCGAGGAGGGTCGCCCTGGGGAGACCTATCTCATCGGGGCGGACGGGGAACGGAACAACCGCGAGATCGTCGCCATGCTGCTCGAGCTCATGGGCAAGCCGGCCGACTGGTTCGATCTGGTCAGCGACCGTCCCGGGCACGACCTGCGGTACGCCATCGACTCCAGCAAGCTGCGCCGGGAGACGTCATGGACGCCGCGCTACCAGGACATGCGGGCCGGGCTGGCCCAAACTGTCGAGTGGTACCGCGACAACGAGGACTGGTGGAGCGGCGCCCGGGAGGCGTCCGAGCAGGTCTACGCCCGCCTCGGCCGCTGACGCCTTTCATCTTCCAAGCCGGCGTTTTACCAGC
>JBKPQA010000078.1:0-5849 GCA_046733835.1 Actinomycetota bacterium | reverse complement strand
GACCGGGTCGCCCGGC
This sequence comes from Actinomycetota bacterium, assembly GCA_046733835.1. GTDB lineage: Bacteria > Actinomycetota > Actinomycetes > Actinomycetales > Dermatophilaceae > Lapillicoccus. The sequence goes on along the minus strand of JBKPQA010000078.1, from coordinate 5,833 downwards.
AGCAGCTTCAGCGACGCCGCGAGGACGGACTGAAGATCGTCGTAAGCCACCAGCCGAGCCACCGCGTCGGCCGAGAGCCCTGCGGCGGCGGCCACCAGACCGAGCACTCGCGCCCGCGCCGGCGCTGCGACGAGCTCCTGCAGCGCCGGCGCCGTGGACCAGAGCCGCAGGGCCACTCTGCGGTACGCCCGTCCCAGGCTGCGGGACGCCTCGCGGAGGGCAGGGCTGGGAGTCCTTGCCGCCCAAGCCGATTCGACCTCACTCGTCGACCGCCCGGCGACCGCGAACGCCCGGCATACAACTGCGGTCGCCGCCTCGGTGAGCGTCACCGTCTCGAGGCGGGTCCGGCAGAACCCATCGAGATCGGCCGGATCCAGGCCGCCCAAGAGCGCGGGCTCGAGGCCGCCGGACTGTGTGTGCCCCGACGTCGGCAGCCGGGCATCGGCGAGCAGCATGAGCAGCAGCTCGGGATGCACGGCGGGTGGGGGGGAGGCGAGCATCAGAACAGCGAGTAGAGCTGCGCCAACGGCAGCCGGTCGGCGGGGGCCGGCAGGACCAGGTCGCCGTCGACCTCGATCTGGAAGGACTCCGGGTCGATCACGATGTCGGGACAGACGTCGTTGTTGACCATCTGCGCCTTGCCGATTCCGCGGGTCGGCTTGACCGGAAGCAGCCGGCGCTGCAGGCCGAGACGGGTGGCGAGGTCGTCCTCGATCGCTGCCGGGGCAACGAAGCTCACCGAGTGGTCGGCACCACGGCCCTGCCAGAGCGTCGGCCGCATGAGCACCGGCTGAGGCGTCGGGATCGACGCATTGGGGTCGCCGATCGCCCCCCACACGAGCGCGCCACCCTTGATCACGAGGTCCGGCCGGACTCCGAAGAACCGGGGGTCCCACAGCACGAGATCGGCGAGCTTTCCGGGCTCCACGGAGCCGATCTCGTCGTCGATGCCGTGAGCGATCGCGGGATTGATCGTGTACTTCGCGACGTACCGGCGGGCTCGCTCGTTGTCGGCCGGCAGCGTCTCGCCGAGCGGCCCCCGCCGCGTTTTCATGACGTGAGCGACCTGCCAGGTGCGGGTGATGACCTCGCCGATCCGCCCCATTGCCTGGGCGTCCGAAGACGTGATCGAGATGGCGCCCATGTCGTGGAGCACGTCCTCGGCCGCGATCGTCGTCTCCCGGATCCGGGACTCCGCGAAGGCCAGGTCCTCCGGGACTGTCGGGTTGAGGTGGTGACAGACGATGAGCATGTCGAGGTGCTCGGCGACGGTGTTGACCGTATGCGGAAGGGTCGGGTTCGTGGACCCCGGCAGGACGTTCGGCTGGCCGCAGATCTTCATGATGTCGGGGGCGTGGCCGCCGCCCGCGCCCTCCGCGTGAAAGGCGTGGATCGATCGCCCGTCGATGGCCAGCAGCGTGGACTCGAGGTAGCCGGCCTCGTTGAGACTGTCCGAGTGCAGGGTGACCTGCAGGCCCATCTCCTCGGCGGCGCGCAATGCCGTGTCGATGGCCGCCGGCGTGGAGCCCCAGTCCTCGTGGAGCTTGTAGGCGGCCGCACCCGCGATGGCCTGGTCCCTTAGCGAGCCGCGGCTCACGGTGTTGCCCTTGCCCATCAGAAAGACGTTAACCGGCAACGCATCCAGACCGCGGTGCACGGCGGCGAGGTGCCATGCGCCGGGCGTGACCGTGGTGGCCTTGCTGCCCTCGGACGGTCCGGTGCCACCCCCACCGATGGTCGTGATCCCCGTCGCGACGGCCTCGACGATCTGCGACGCGGAGAGGATGTGGACATGGCTGTCGACGCCACCGGCCGTGAGGATGCGGCCCTCTCCCGCGACGACATCCGTGGAGGCGCCGATGACGAGACCGGGAGTGACGTCGTCGACGATCTCGGGGTTCCCGGCCCGCCCGAGCGCGACGATCCGGCCGCCGCGGATCCCGACGTCGGTCTTGACCACTCCCCAGTGGTCCAGGACGACCACGTTGGTGATGACGGTGTCGAGCGCACCCTCGGCCCGGCTATGCCGTGACTGCAGCATCGACTCCCGGATCGACTTGCCGCCGCCGAAGACCGCCTCGTCACCGCCGATGGTGCGGTCCTCCTCGACCTCGACCCAGAGGTCGGTGTCGCCGAGACGCACCTGGTCGCCGACTGTCGGACCGTACAGCGCCGCATACCGCTCCCGGTCCAGATCAACCATCGAGCCAGCCCTCCTGCTCGGTCTTGATCTGGATACCCGGAACCCGGCGCTCGCCCCGCAAGGCGACGGCAGCGACCCGGCGGGAAGCGCCAGGTTCGAAGCGCTGTGAGGTCCCCGACGGGATGTCGAGCCGGAACCCATGGGCCGCCTCGCGGTCGAACTCGAGCGCGGAGTTCGCGTCCGGCAGGTGCAGGTGGGAGCCGACCTGCACCGGTCGGTCACCGGCGTTGACGATGACCAGCTCGATGCGCTCATCCTCACGCCGGTCCGCGTTGAGCCTGATCGTTCCTGGAACGACGCGGATCGCTCCGGGGCCGCTCGTACGCGCGGACATTCGGCCTCCTTAGGCGATCGGCTCGTGGAGGGTCACGAGCTTGCGGCCGTCGGGGAACGTGGCCTCGACCTGCACCTCCACGAGCATGTCGGCGACGTCGGGCATGACCTGGTCGCGGGTGAGGACGCTGCGTCCGGAATTCATCAGCTCGGCCACACCGGCGCCGTCGCGGGCCCGCTCGATGACCCAGGTGCTGAGCAGCGCGACGGCCTCGGGGTAGTTGAGGCGCACGCCCCGGTCGAGGCGGTCGCGGGCGACCATGCCGGCGACGGCGAGGAGGAGTTTCTCGGTGTCCGACGGAGTGAGGTGCATCCGACCGCCTTGATGGGTAGGCGGGACAGGGACGAGCCGGTCAGCGCTGTTGGTTCAGCGGTGCCCGGTGAGCCGCCACGCTGCGGGGAAGAGACCGGCGGCGACCACGATCTTGATCGCATCGCCGATCAGGAACGGCACCACCCCGAGGGCCAGCGCCTGTGGGAAGGACACGTGCGCCACGGCCATCAGCCACGGCACGCCGACGGCGTAGATGACGAGGTTGCCGATGACCATGACGGCCGCCGTACGGGCGATGCCCCGAGTGGCCCCCCGCTCGGCGAGCCGGCCGACGACGGCGGCGGCCACGACGAACCCGATCACATAACCGAAGGACGCCCCGCCCCACCCGGAGGAGTGGTTCGAGAACACTGGAGCGCCGAGGACGCCGGCCACCAGGTAGAGCAGCATCGACAGGGTGCCGCGGACCGTGCCGAGCGCCGCACCGGTCAGCAGCACCGCGAAGGTCTGCAGGGTCAGGGGAACCGGCGTGAACGGCAACGGAATCGACACCTGGGCAGCCAGGGCGGTGAGCGCTGCACCGCCGACGACGAGGACCGCGTCGCGCAGGACGCCGCCGGGGATGACGTCGCCGAGGACGCGCGGGGCAGGCAAGGTCATCGACATGCAGGTGACGCTAGCGGATGCCCTCGGCAGCCCGGCTACCGTTCCGTCGGACGACGGGCATACCGGCTCGGCAACGACGCTGGCACGCAACCAGTGGTGCTCGAGTGCTCGGAGTTCCGTGCGCGGGAGGACCATTGGTCAGCAATCGCGGTCGAGGAGGTCCGCGAGGTCGTAGGTCACCGGGCGGTCGAACTGGTCCCACGTGCACGACCGCGGGTCCCGGTCGGGGCGCCAGCGGACGAACTGAGCGGTATGCCGGAACCGGCCGCCCTCGAGGTAGTCGTACCTCGCCTCGACCACGAGCTCGGGACGAAGCGGCACGAACGAGAGGTCCTTGCCGGCGTTCCAGCGGCTGCCCCAGGCACGACGCTGAGCCGGCGTCGCCTCGAGGTACTGCTCGTGGGCGGCCCAGTCCCACGGGTGACCCTCGAATGTCGTGACGTACGGCTGCAGCTCCGCGAGCAGCTGACGGCGCCGAGCCAGAGGAAACGCGCCGATCACGCCGATGGAGGCCAGCGCCCCGTCGTCGCCGTAGACGCCGAGCATGAGCGACCCGACGGCGTCGCGTGACGTGGTGTGCAGCCGGTAGCCGGCGACGACGCAGTCCGCGGTGCGGACATGCTTGACCTTGGTCATAACGCGCTTGTCCTGCTGGTACGTCAGGTCCCGCGACTTGGCGATCAGCCCGTCGAGCCCGGCGCCTTCGAGGTCCTCGAACCAACGGCCGGCGACCGCCTCGTCGTCGGTGATCGGCGTCAGGCGGACCGGTGGCGAGGCGGCGGCCAGGGCGTCCTCGAGGCGACGGCGGCGTTCCGAGAAGGGCTGACTGGTGAGGTCCTCGTCGCCGACGGCGAGGAGGTCGAAGGCGACGAAGCTGGCGGGGGTCTGCTCGGACAGCAGCCGCACCCGGCTGGCGGCGGGGTGCAGCCGCAGCTGCAGCGCCTCGAAGTCGAGCGCGCCCCGTTCCGGGTCGACGAGGACGATTTCGCCGTCGACGACGCACCGCGCGGGCAGGTTCGCCCGGACCGCGTCGACGATCTCGGGAAAGTAGCGCGTCATCGGCCGCTCGTTGCGACTGCCGATCTCCACTTCGTCGCCGTCGCGGAACACTACGGACCGGAACCCGTCCCACTTGGGCTCGTACAGCTGGCCGGGAGGTATGCCGGTGCCCACCTTGGCCAGCATCGGCTTCACCGGCGGCATGACGGGCAGGTCCACGGCGCCATTCTCCGCGTCCCGAGAGCGGCCGACGCCAGGGCGGTCCGGCCCCGATGCCGGCCTGTCGACCCTAGAGGCGGACGACCCGGGGCCCCCCGACCGCTTCGATGGCGTCGAAGTCTCGGTCCTGCGTCACGACGTCCATGTCGTTGGCCGCTGCCACCGCGGCGATCCATAGATCGTTGATCTTCGCAGCGCGGCCGGCTTCGGCCAGCCGAACCCGCAAGGACGCCCACTGCCGGGCTGCTTCGGCGGTGACCGGCATGGGTTCGACTACCGAGACCGCGTCGAGAGTCGCGAGACGGCGGGCCCGCGTTTCGGTATCAACCGCAGCAAGGATGCCGGTGTGCAGCTCGGCGATGGTGACCACCGTCACCGCGACCTCCGCCGGCAACAGGTCGATGTCGAGAGCGCGCTCAGACTCCCTCGCGATGAGGACGCTCGTATCGAGAACGGCTGGGCGCTCGCTCACGGCAGACTGAGATCGTCGGTGCTGTCACCCGCTAGGCGCGCGAGGACCGCCGTCAATCCGGAGTCGGCCTGCCGCTGCGCGACCAGGGTCACGACGTCGGCCTTGGACAAGAACTGCTTTCGCAACGCCCTGACGGGGCGGATCTCGGCGACCGGGTCGCCGTTAACCGTGATCGTCACCGCGTTTCCACTGCGCACCTGTCGAAGGACGTCGGCGGTGTGGTTGCGGAGGTCTCTTGACGCGACAGTGCGCATGTGCCAAATCGTAGCACATTTGCCACACGCCCGATCCTCGAGGCGAAATCACGGATACCACGCTGTCGATGGTCACCTCGACCGGTTTGCTGTCGTCGACCCCTGCGGAGACGTCCACAACGCTGGTCGTGGGCTGATGTCCATCGTGCACGGGCCGTCGCTGGTGGGCTTCGTCGTCACGGTCAGCCGGTTTCCTGTCGTCACGGTCATGCCCGTCGGCACCTTGGGCAGGTGCTGCTGCCGAACGTCACGAGGTACATCCGGCCGGGATTGGCGTACGCCTCGAAGGTCGTATTCGACGTCGCGTTCGGCGGCAGTCCTTTGGTGTAGGTGACCGAGGGGAGCGCCTTCGGGGCGGAGCTTGCGGCCGGCGGTTCGGTGGTCGATGCGACGTCGGGGCCTGAGCTCGTCGA
>JBKPQA010000077.1:0-7081 GCA_046733835.1 Actinomycetota bacterium | reverse complement strand
CCACGACCCGATCGACCCGTTCGAGAAGGCCGCGCCCGAGGAGCTGTCCCGGCAGCGCGACCTTCTGCGCGACGAGGTCCGTGACCTTCGTGAGCAGCTGCGGCACAGCCCGACCCGGGCCCGCGAGCTGGAGAACCGCGTCCTGCAGCTGCAGACGTCGCTGGCCACGCTGTCGACGCAGAACGAGCGCCTGGTGCGCACCCTCAAGGAGGCGCGCGAGCAGATCGTCACGCTGAAGTCCGAGGTGGATCGGCTCGCCCAGCCGCCCAGCGCATACGGGCTGATCCTCGAGTCCTACGACGACGCGACCGTCGACATCCTTACCAGCGGCCGGAAGATGCGGGTCGCCGTGAGCCCCACCGTCGACCCCGGGAGCCTCAGCGCGGGCCGCGAGGTGATGCTCAACGAGGCGCTCAACGTCGTCGCCACGTGCGGGTTCGAGCGCGTCGGCGAGGTCGTGATGGTCAAGGAGATCCTCGACGACGACCGCATCCTCGTCGTGGCCCACGCGGACGAGGAGCGGGTATGCCGCCGGGCCGACTCGTTGGAGGGCCAGCTCGTCCGCGTCGGCGACGCGCTCATGCTCGACCCGCGCTCCGGCTTCGTCTACGAGCGGATCCCCAAGGCCGAGGTCCAGGACCTCGTCCTCGAGGAGGTGCCCGAGATCGACTACGAGGACATCGGCGGCCTCAGCAGCCAGATCGAGCAGATCCGCGACGCCGTCGAGCTGCCCTACCTGCACCCGGAGCTCTTCAAGGAGCACCAGCTCCGTCCGCCGAAGGGCGTCCTGCTCTACGGGCCGCCCGGCTGCGGCAAGACGCTCATCGCCAAGGCGGTGGCCGCCTCGCTGGCCAAGAAAGTGGCCGAGCGCACGGGCGTCGCGACGGAGAAGAGCTACTTCCTCAACATCAAGGGTCCGGAGCTGCTCAACAAGTACGTCGGCGAGACCGAGCGCCACATCCGGGTCATCTTCCAGCGGGCGCGGGAGAAGGCGTCCGACGGCACGCCCGTGGTCGTCTTCTTCGACGAGATGGACTCGCTGTTCCGCACCCGCGGTTCCGGTGTCTCCAGCGACGTCGAGACGACGATCGTGCCGCAGCTGCTGTCCGAGATCGACGGCGTGGAGCGCCTGGAGAACGTCATCGTCATCGGTGCCTCCAACCGCGAGGACATGATCGACCCGGCCATCCTGCGGCCCGGTCGGCTCGACGTGAAGATCAAGATCGAGCGGCCCGACGCGGAGAGCGCCCGGGACATCTTCAGCAAGTACCTCGTCGAGGGCCTCCCGCTCCACGAGCACGACCTGTCGGAGAACGGCGGCAGCCGGTCGGCCACCGTGGAGGGGATGATCCAGGCCACGGTCGAGCGGATGTACTCCGAGATCGACGAGAACCGGTTCCTCGAGGTGACCTACGCCGGCGGCGACAAGGAGATCCTCTACTTCAAGGACTTCAACTCCGGCGCCATGATCGAGAACATCGTCGACCGGGCCAAGAAGATGGCGATCAAGGACTACCTGACCATCGGCCAGAAGGGGATCCGGGTGGAGCACCTCCTCGCCTCGTGCGTGGACGAGTTCAAGGAGAACGAGGACCTGCCCAACACGACGAACCCGGACGACTGGGCTCGCATCTCGGGAAAGAAGGGCGAGCGGATCGTCTACATCCGCACGCTGATCAACGGCAAGGACGGCACCGAGCCGGGTCGCTCGATCCACAACGTCGCCAACACCGGTCAGTACCTCTAGGCACGCTCGGACGCGGATCGCATACCGGAGGCATGCGATCCGTCACCCAAGCCGCGAGGCGACGAACCGCCAGCCGAGCAGCAGGGCGGCCAGAACCGCCGTGGCGACGAGGACGAACGTCGGCGCCGTGCCCTGACCGGTGACGAACCGCAGCAGCATGCCGACGACCACAGTGCAGACGACCACCGAGATGCCGGGGCCGACGGCAACCGGCCAGCGGTGCGAGAGCGAACGAACCAGGGCCCACCCGACCACGAGACCGGCGAGGAACGGCCACGCCGTCATCAGCACGCCACGCAGTGCGTCCGCCTCGTCGTGGCTCGCTCGTCCGACCGCTGCAAACAGCACGACGAACGCGACGTCGAGCGCCACGGCGACGGCGGCCCGCATACGGGACGACGCCCGTGTCGAGGGCACCGTTGGCCGACCGGTCAGAAGGGAAGCCGCGGCTGCGGCGGCGCGTGCGTGGGGTCGACGCCCTCGAACAGCGACGACACGGACCGACCCTGATGGATCCGCGCGATCGCCTCGGCGAACAACCCTGCGACCGAGCGCACCTGCAGGCCGTCCCAGTCGTCCTGCCCCGGCACGGTGTCGGTGGTGACGACCTCGGTGATCATCGGGTGGGTGCTGAGACGATCCACCGCCGGTCCCGTGAACAGGCCGTGCGTGCACGTCACCGACGCCTCGGTGCAGCCGACGTCCTTTAGCCGCTCCAGGAGCTCGACGATCGACCCGCCGGTCGCGATCTCGTCGTCGAGGATGATGGCCCGCTTGCCCGCGACGTCGCCGACGATCGCGTCGATGATGACCGTGTCGTCGGAGAGCCGCTGCTTGCTGCCCGCGGCGACCGGCAACCCGAGCAGCCGGGCGAACTGCGTTGCGGTTTTGGCGTTGCCGAGGTCCGGAGACACGACGATGGTGTCGGACAGATCGCGCCCGCGGTAGTGGTCGGCGAGGACCCCGATCGCGGTGAGGTGGTCGACAGGCACGGAGAAGAAGCCATGCACCTGCGGCGCGTGCAGGGTCATGGTGAGGACGCGGTCAGCCCCAGCCGTGACGAGCATGTCGGCGACCAGCCGGCCCCCCAGGGAGATCCGGGACGCGTCCTTCTTGTCCGAACGCGCGTAGGCGTAGTGCGGCATGACGACGGTGATCTGCGCAGCCGAGGCGCCGCGCGCGGCGTCGCACATGAGGAGCAGCTCCATGAGGTGCTCCTGCGTCGGCGGGACGAGCGGCTGGATGATGTAGACGTCCTGCTGCCGGCAGTTCTCCATGAGCTGCACCTGGAGGCAGTCGTTGCTGAACCGCTTGACGTCCACGGGCGAGCGCCGGACGCCGAGGTGGCCGCAGATCCGGTCGGCCAGGCGAGGATGGGCGGTACCGGAGAACACCACGACGTCGTTCACGGGGCGGCCTTCCGAGGGCGGCGGCGGTTCCGTCTTTACTGTACGGGAGCAGCCGAGGTCCCGGGGGCTACCGTCCGCGCGCATAGGCTGGCCGTATGAGCGTCCGCCGCGTCATGGGCATCGAGACGGAGTACGGCATCTCCGTGCCCGGTGACCCGGCGGCGAACCCGATGATCCTCAGCGGGCACGTGGTCAACGCGTATGCGAGTGCGCACGGCGTGCGGTCGGGCCGCGCCTCGTGGGACTACGCCGACGAGGCGCCACTGCGCGACGCGCGGGGTTTCGAGATCAGCCGGGCGCTGGCCGATCCGAGCCAGCTCACAGACGTCGAGGATCCGACCCTGGCGAACGTGGTCCTCACCAACGGTGCCCGGCTCTACGTCGACCATGCCCACCCGGAGTACTCGTCACCGGAGGTGACCAACCCGCGCGACGCCGTGACCTGGGACCGCGCCGGGGAGTTGATCATGCTGGAGGCGGTCCGGCGGCTGCAGGACCGGCCTGGGCTCCCTGGCGTGAACCTCTACAAGAACAACACCGACGGCAAGGGCGCCTCCTACGGCACTCACGAGAACTACCTCATGCGCCGCGAGACGCCGTTCGCGGACATCGTGCGCCATCTTGTCCCGTTCTTCGTGGTGCGTCAGGTGATCTGCGGCTCGGGACGCGTGGGCATCGGCCAGGACTCGCGGACGCCGGGCTTCCAGCTGAGCCAGCGGGCCGACTTCTTCGAGGTCGAGGTCGGCCTCGAGACGACCCTCAAGCGGCCGATCATCAACACCCGCGACGAGCCGCACGCCGTCGCCGACGTCTACCGGCGGCTGCACGTCATCATCGGCGACGCCAACCACTGCGACGTCGCCAACCTGCTGAAACTCGGCATGACCAGCCTGGTGCTGGCGCTCATCGAGGACCGGGCCATGACCAAGGACCTCACCCTGGCCAAGCCGGTCGCGACGCTGCACCAGATCTCGCACGACCCGAGCCTGCAGGCCAAGGTGACCCTCCGCGACGGCGGGCAGATGACCGCGCTGGAGCTGTTGTGGGAGTACCACGACGCGGTGGCCGCATACCTCGAGGTACGCGGCCTCGGGGGAGACGACGACCCGCATACCGCCGAGGTCATGCGGCTCTGGGGCGGCGTCCTGCACCGGCTCGAGATCGACCCCGCCCTGTGCGCCGCCGACCTCGACTGGGTGGCCAAGCTCCAGGTCCTGGAGGGCTACCGGGAGCGGGACGATCTCGACTGGAGCGACTCACGGCTGCGGGCGATCGACATCCAGTGGAGCGACGTGCGACCGGAAAAGGGACTGTTCCACCGGCTCGCGGCACGGGGCCGGATGACGTCGCTCGTCGACCCGGCCGCGGTCGAGAAGGCAGTGACCACACCACCGGAGGACACCCGGGCGTGGTTCCGCGGCACGTGCCTCGACCGGTTCCCGACGCAGATCGCCGCCGCGTCCTGGGACTCGGTGATCTTCGACGTCCCCGGGCGGCAGGCCCTACAGCGAGTGCCGATGCTCGAGCCGGAGCGCGGCACCCGGGCCCACGTCGGCGCCATCCTCGACCGAAGCCCGGACGTCACCACCCTCCTGCGTGAACTCGACGCGGCTTCTGGTTAGGGTCGAGTAGGTCTGGTCGCCACCACGAGCCGGCCGCTGGAGCGTTGGAGGTACGTCATGGCAACTCAGGAGCACAGCCGTCCGCAACGGCGCGAGGGCGAACCGGATCCCGGTCCGGACGAGGCGCCCGTAGCACCGGAAGCGAGCGCGCGCAAGGAAGCTCTCGACGACGACATCGACACCGTCCTCGACGAGATCGACGGCGTCCTCGAGGCCAATGCCGAGGAGTTCGTGCGCGGGTTCGTGCAGAAGGGCGGCCAGTGACTCCGGACGCGTTCCCCCGCGGGGGATCGGGGCGGCTGCCCGAAGCCTTCACCATGTCCGGGTCGTCGTCGTTCAGCGAGTTCGTGGGGCGGGTCGCCCCCGAGCTGCTGCCCGGCAAGCGCCCGCTCCCAACCGGGACCAGCGTCGAGATCCCGCACGGCACGACCATCGTGGCGCTCGAGTTCGCGGGCGGTGTGGTCATGGCGGGGGATCGCCGCTCGACGATGGGCAACCTCATCGCGAACCGTGACATGGAGAAGGTGTTCGCCGCCGACGAGTACGCGGTGGTCGGCATCGCCGGCACAGCCGGGCTGGCCATCGAGCTGGTGAAGCTCTACCAGGTCGAGCTCGAGCACTACGAAAAGATCGAGGGCACGCTGATGTCCGTCGAGGGGAAGGCTAACCGGCTCGCGAGCATGATCCGGGGCCAGCTCGGTCTGGCCATGCAGGGACTGGCTGTCGTGCCGCTGTTCGCCGGCTACGACGTCGACGACGGTGGCGGGCGGATCTACTCCTATGACGTCACCGGCGGCTGCTACCGCGAGCACGACCACCACGGGGTCGGGTCCGGTTCGCTCTTCGCCCGCGGCTCGATGAAGAAGCTGTGGCGTCCCGGACTCGACGCCGACGCTGCCGTCCGCGTCGCGCTCGAGGCGCTCTACGACGCCGCGGACGACGACTCGGCCACGGGCGGCCCGGACCTCGGACGCCGCATCTGGCCCACGGTTGCGGCCGTGGACGTCGAGGGCGTCCGGTTCGTGTCGGAGGACAGCCTGTCCGAGCTCGTCGAACAGATCGTCGCCGACCGCCAGGGGAACCCGGGAGGTGCGCGATGAGCATGCCTTTCTACGTCTCGCCCGAGCAGCTGATGAAAGACAAGGCGGACTATGCCCGCAAGGGCATCGCCCGTGGCCGCTCGGTTGTCGTGCTCGCCTACGACAAGGGCATCGTGTTCGTGGCGGAGAACCCCCAGAGCCTGCGCAAGATCTCCGAGATCTACGACCGCATCGCCTTCGCGGCCGTCGGCATGTACTACGAGTTCGAGAACCTCCGGGTCGCCGGCATCCGATATGCGGACCTGCGCGGCTACTCGTACGACCGCAGCGACGTCAGCGCGCGCGGGCTCGCCAACGCATACGCCCAGACCCTCGGGACGGTATTCACGCAGGAGCCGAAACCCTACGAGATCGAGCTCGTCGTGGCGGAGGTCGGCGAGACGCCGGAGCAGGACCAAATCTTCCGGCTGACCTACGACGGGTCGGTCGCCGACCAGCACGGGTTCGTCGTGATGGGCGGTGCGAGCGTGCAGGCCGAGACGGCGCTGCGGGACCGGTGGCAGGAGGGCCTGACGCTTGCCGAGGCGCTGCGCCTGGCCGTCGACACCCTCGCCGAGGACCCCAACGGTGGGCCCGCTCGCACCCTCACGGCGAGCCAGCTGGAGGTCGCAGTCCTCGACCGCCAGCGGCCGCGACGCACGTTCCGCCGGATCGCGGGCCCCCTCCTCGAGAACCTGCTCAGCACCGAGAGCCCTGTTTCGGACGCGCCGGTCGTCGACGATCGCCGACCCGGACACCACGACGTCCTCACGGGCGGGCTGCCGGTGCCAGAGACCCCGGGCACCGACCAGCCGCCGCCGGCGGACGCCGACCCGGGCACCGGCGAGTCGGAGCCAATCGACCCCGAGCCCGGCGACCCGGAGGCCGAGGGCCCCTCGTGAGCACCGAGCTCTACGACGCGCCGGTCACGGCGCTCGGCGGGGGTCGGGCCGACCTGCACGACTTCGAGGATCAAGCGATCCTCGTCGTCAACACGGCGTCTCAGTGCGGCCTCACCCCCCAGTACGCGGGTCTCCAGCGACTGCAGGAGCGCTTTACCGGGCGGGGTTTCACCGTGCTCGTCTTTCCCTGCAACCAGTTCGGCCGGCAGGAGCCGGGCAGCGCGGACGACATCCGGTCGTTCTGCCGCGACCGGTACGGCGTTGGCTTTCCGGTCTTCGACAAGATCGAGGTCAACGGGCCCGGTCGGCACCCCTTGTATGC
>JBKPQA010000076.1:0-13374 GCA_046733835.1 Actinomycetota bacterium | reverse complement strand
TCTTCATCGCGCTGCGTTCCTCGTCGGTGAACGCCGCCGACGACTTCCGCGTTGTGGTCGTGCGCTTTTCGGTCTTGGTGGTGCTTCTCGGCATGGGTTCGCTCCTCGGATCTCGTCGGTGTCATCACACGCTAGGCAACGAGAATGGCGTGCGGCTTCTTCGATCCTGACCGATCGACTCAGCGACGAAGCCCTCAGTCAAGATCGATGCGCACGGTCATGGGGGTCGTCGCTATCGCCCGGCCCACGGCGGCGTCCCACTGGTGCGGCAACGACCGCGACCGCGCGCCCGTGTCGTCGTCCGGAAGCAGCGCGGCCGTCCCGGTGCGCCACCGACCGCGGACGAGGACCCGAACCTGCGGGTCGTCGACGAGGTTGCGGACGTAGTCCGACTGCAACCCGTGCGCGGCCACGATCCAGAACGTGTTGCCGTCGAGGCCGTTGCCCACCACGGTGCGGCGGGCCAGGCCCGTGCGCCGACCTCTTGTCTCGAGGAGCACGAACGCCTGCGGCCGGAGGCCGTGCCGCAGCGCCCAGTCGAGCGAGTGGTTGCCGGCCCAGAGGAGGACCCGGAGCACCCGGTACTTGGTCGTCCGCGCCGAGCTCACCTGCGACATCTCGACATTGTGGCGCCGAGTATGCGTGCCACGATGCGCACGTGACGACCACCACCCGGGGGCGGGTGCGAGAGGTTGCCGAGGCCGGCTGGCGCTGGGTCCTCGACCACGTGCGGTGGTGCGACGGCCCATGGATCCCGGCCTCGGTCCGGGTCGACGATGCCGTAAAGCCGGGGGATGACGGCGAACCGCCCTCGACCGGCTACCGCGACGGCCTGTACGACGGGATCGGCGGTCTCGCGCTGGTGCTCGCCGAGGTCCGGTCGACGAGGAGCTGGACGGGCGAAGAAGCGGAGCTGGCAGCGGCCATCGCGCAGCGGCTGCGGGCGCAGATCCCGGTCGCGACCGATGTGTCGCTCTTCGACGGGTTGTCCGGCATGGTGGGCGCACTCGTGGCAATCGACGAGCCCGGCGCGGACACCGCGGTCCGCCGCATGCTGGATCTCGTCGAGGACGACGGTTGGCCGCCGGCCATCCCGCTTCCCACACACGCATACCGACCAGGTGCGCGGATCAACGACGCGACCGAGGGAACCGCCTCGGCCCTCCTGGCCGGGGTCTGGGCGATGCACTACGACGTGCCGGAGGCGCACGCCCTGACCGAGCGGGCCGCCGACATCCTCCTGGCCGAGGCCGAACCCGAGGCGACGGGGACCAACTGGCGCATGGTGTCGCCACGGTTCACCCGCACCAGGTCCGAACAGATGCCCAACTGGTCGCACGGTCTCGCGGGCATCGCCGCCGGCCTCGCCCTGGCCGGTGTTGAGCTCGACCGCAGCGACCTCGTCGAGGCCGCTCGAGGCGGTGCCGAACATCTTGTCTCGCTAGGGGATACGTCCGGTGGCGGCCTGATGGTCCCGCTCGCCATCCCACAGCCCGACCCGGCAAAGGCGGACCCCTTCTCCTACGGGTGGTGTCACGGCCCGACGGGCACATCGCTGCTCTTTCTCGCCCTCGACCGGGCCGGTGTCGCCGAGATCTCCGGAGAGAGCACGACCAGCTGGTATGCGCGTGGCCGGCACAGTGTGCGGACCTCCGGCCTGCCGGAACGGCTGCGACCAGGTTTCTGGGACAACGACGGCCGGTGCTGCGGAACCGCGGGCGTAGGCGACGCCTTCCTCGATGCCTGGACGAGGGCGGCCGGGGAGGCCGACCTGGCCTTCGCCGTCCGGCTGGGGGAGGCGCTCGTGGACCGGGCGGTCGAGGCCGACGGGCGCGCATACTGGCGATTTCTCGAGCACCGCAAACCGAAGCCGCTGCTCCCACCCGGCGTCGGCTGGATGCAAGGCGCGGCCGGGATCGCCGCCTACCTCTTTCACCTGTCCCGGGTTCTGGACATCGGCCGGGATGCGCCCGCCGTCCCGCGAATGGAGAGCTGGTGGGCTGTCGATCCGCGGCCGATCCGATCGTCGGGGAGTTAGGTCGGACGGTCCGGCCGGAGAAGGAGACCTGACATGGCGAAGTACCTGGTGCTGATCTACGGCGACGAGCAGCGGTGGGCCAACCGCACGGACGACGAGTGGGAGGTCAACCACGACGGACACCGGGCGTTCCAGGAGGCCGCCGGGTCCGGTGTCCTCGGTGGCCATCGCCTGGAGAACAGCTCAACTGCCACCAGCCTCCGGGCCGGGGCGGGCACGCCGACGATCACCGACGGGCCCTTCCTCGAGACCAAGGAGGCGCTCGGCGGGTTCTACGTCGTCGAGGCCACGGACCTTGACGAGGTCATCCGCTGGTCCAGCCTTCTCCGCGAGACAAAGGACGACCACAGCGGCATCGAAGTCCGGCCGATCATGGAGCCCTCCTGACCGCGGACGTGGCCGACGCCGTCGCGGACGCCCACCGCATGGAGTGGGCGTCCGTGCTGGCGAGCACCGCTCGAGTGACCCGCGACCTCGATCTCGCCGAGGAGTGCGCGCAGGACGCCTACACCCAGGCCCTCGTCACCTGGGCGCGCGACGGCGTACCGGCCAAGCCGGGTGCGTGGCTGACCACGGTTGCGACGAACCGAGCCCGTGACGTGCTGCGCAGAGAGGCCGCCTTCCGACGCCGGCTGCCGCTGCTGGTGGAGGATGAGGCCGCAGCGATGGGCGACGAACGGCCCGCCGTCGACGACGACCGGCTCCGGCTGGTGTTCACGTGCTGTCACCCGGCGCTGTCCGCGGATGCGCAGGTGGCACTCACCCTTCGGTTGGTATGCGGGTTGTCGACCGCCGAGGTTGCCCGCGCCTTCCTCGTGCAGGAGCCGACGATGGCGGCGCGAATCACCCGGGCGAAGAAGAAGATCGCGACGGCCCGCATTCCCTACCGGGTCCCGAGCCGCGTGGAGCTTCCGGCG
Source organism: Actinomycetota bacterium (assembly GCA_046733835.1). GTDB lineage: Bacteria > Actinomycetota > Actinomycetes > Actinomycetales > Dermatophilaceae > Lapillicoccus. The sequence continues at coordinate 10,419 of JBKPQA010000076.1, read as the reverse complement.
CGGTTGGCGGCGGTTCTCGACGTCGTCTACCTCGTCTTCACGACCGGGCACGCGGCACCTGCCGGCGACGACCTCGTCCGCCGCGATCTCGTCGACCGGGCGCTCGACCTGGGCAAGATGCTCGACCAGCTGCTCCCCGACGAGACCGGAGTCGAAAGTCTCCTGGCCCTCATGCTGCTCGTGGACGCCCGCCGCGACAGCCGAGTTGGCCGCGATGGCTCGCTGGTCCTCCTCGAGGACCAGGACCGGTCGCGGTGGAACCGCCGTGAAATCGAGGAGGGCGTCGCCCTGCTCACCCGCTCGCTCGCTCATCGACCGCCCGACCGGTACGCCGCCGAGGCCGCCATCGCCGCAGTGCACGCCGAGGCGCCGAGCTGGGCGGACACGGACTGGGACGAGGTCGTGCGGCTCTACGACGTGCTGGTCGGACTGCGACCGTCCCCGGTCGTCCTCCTCAACCGGGCCGCGGCGATCGGGTTCCGTGACGGTCCGCAGGCAGGGCTCGACGCTCTCGTGCCCCTGACCGACGAGCCGGTCCTCGCCACCTACCCCTACCTCAGCGCGGCCCGAGCCGACTTCCTGCGGCAGCTGGGCCGGCTGGAGGAGGCGCGCGACGCATACGAGGAAGCCTTGGCCCTCACCGGCAACGAGGTCGAGCGCGCATTCTTGGTCAAGCGGCTGGACGAGCTCCGCTGAGCGTCTGTGCCGCGGACGCTACCTCGCTCGTACGTCGCACCATGAGGTGTGGAAGGATCCCCTGACGCTGCTCATGACGGGGGCATGCTCGCGCACCACTCCACGGGAGGTCGCCCTGTGACGCTCGCCAGCCAGGCCGAGGGATCCCGCCCGCGGTTCCACCGGGTGCTGCTCAAGCTGTCCGGGGAGGTGTTCGGCGGGGGTCGCCTCGGCCTTGACCCCGCCGTGGTGCGTCGGATCGCCGACCAGATCGCCGAGGCGGTGCGCAGCGGCGTCCAGGTGGCGATCGTCATGGGCGGCGGGAACTTCTTCCGCGGGGCGGAGATGGAAGCCAAGGGCATGGAGCGGTCCCGTGCGGACTACATGGGGATGCTCGGCACGGTGATGAACTGCCTTGCCCTCCAGGACTTCCTCGAGAAGGACGGCGTCGAGACCCGCGTCCAGACGGCGATCACCATGGGCCAGGTGGCCGAGCCCTACATCCCACGGCGGGCGATCCGACACCTCGAGAAAGGCCGTGTGGTGATCTTCGGCGGAGGCGCGGGAATGCCGTATTTCTCCACCGATACCGTCAGCGCCCAGCGGGCCCTGGAGATCAAGTGCGACGCCGTCCTGATGAGCAAGAACGGCGTCGACGGCGTCTACGACAAGGACCCGCGCGTCCACCCGGAGGCGCGCAAGATCGACCAGCTCACCTTCGACGACGCGCTCCAGCAGGGACTGCGGGTGGTGGACCAGGCGGCGTTCAGCCTCTGCCACGACAACAAGCTGCCTATGGTCGTCTTCGGCATGGAGGGCGAGGGAAACATCACCCGCGCGCTGCAAGGTGAGAGGATCGGCACGCTCGTCACCCCGGTATGACACGCCGACGCATACGGAGAAAGAACGACGATGATTGACGAGACGCTCTTCGAGGCCGAGGAGAAGATGGAGAAGGCGGTCGAGGTCGCCAAGGAGGACTTCGCCGGCATCCGGACCGGCCGAGCGAACCCCGGCATGTTCAACAAGCTCCTGGTCAGCTACTACGGCGCGCCGACCCCCTTACAGCAGCTCGCGTCGTTCCAGACGCCCGAGGCTCGCACGATCATCATCAGCCCGTTCGACAAGTCGTCCATGCACGAGATCGAGAAGACGTTGCGCGACTCCGATCTCGGGGTAAATCCCAGCAACGACGGAAACATCATCCGGATCGTCCTGCCGATCCTCACCGAGGAGCGGCGCAAGGAGTACATCAAGCTGGCGCACCACAAGGCGGAGGAGGCGCGCGTGTCGATCCGCAACGTCCGCCGTAAGGCCAAGACCGACCTTGACCGGCTGGTCAAGGACGGCGAGGTCGGCGAGGACGACGGTGTGCGCGGCGAGAAGGAGCTCGAGACGCTGACCCGCAAGTACGTCGACACCGTGGACGCGTTGCTCAAGGGCAAGGAGAGCGAGCTCCTCGAGGTCTGAAGGCTCCCGAGATGCCCGTGCCCGCACGCAACATGACCGATCAACCGGTTCCGTCGCCCGACGAGTCGGAGGGTCCCCTCGTCGCTCCTGTGACGACCGAGATCGAGTCGGTCAAGGTCTCCCGCGCCGGTCGCAACCTCCCGGCGGCCATCGCGGTGGGGCTCATGCTGGGGGCGGCGGTCGTCGTCACGCTCTTCGTCATCCCCAAGTGGACGTTCGTGGTCCTGGCGACGGCGGCGGTATGCGTCGGCGTCTGGGAGCTGTGCCGGGCGCTGCGCGCCGGAGGCTTCGCGGTCCCCGTCGTGCCCAGCATCGTCGGGTGCATCAGCATGCTCGGTGCGGCGTACGTCGGCGGTGCCCAGGCGCTGCTGGTCTGCTACGCGCTGACCTGTGTGGCGATCCTCGTCTGGCGGGTGGCGGACGGGGTGACCGGAGCAGCTCGCGACGTCATGGGCGGAGGGCTCGTGGCCGCCTACCCGTCGTTCCTCGCGGCCTTCGCCGCGCTGCTCCTCGCCCCCGAGGACGGGACGTGGCGGATGTTCACCTACATCGCCGTCACCGTGGCCAGCGACATCGGCGGGTATGCGGTGGGTGTCCTCGCCGGGCGACACCCGTTGGCGCCGACCATCAGTCCCAAGAAGTCCTGGGAGGGCTTCGCCGGTTCGGTGCTGTTCTGCATGGCGGTGGGCGTGGCGTGCGTAGTGCTCACGCTCCACGGACCCTGGTGGACGGGGCTGGTGGCCGGCGCTGCAGCAGCTGTCGGCGCGACGACGGGGGACCTGGTCGAGTCGACGATCAAGCGCGACCTCGGCATCAAGGACATGTCGAACATCCTCCCCGGCCACGGCGGTCTCATGGACCGCCTCGACTCGCTCGTCCTGAACGCGCCCATCATCTGGGCGGTGCTGGCGGTCCTGGTCCCGGTGACCACGCCATAGCTGAATCGCTCTCGGCCGTCGTGGTCATACAACCGGCGGGGACGATCGACAGGATCGAGCGCCCCGAACGGCGTCAATTCGTGCATTTCGGCCTCTGGCTCCTGTCGACCGTCCCGCCCCGGGGCGATCCGGAGTGAGGTCGCGCCCTGAGAGACTGGGTCACGCCATGACCGATCTGCCAATGCCCACGAGGACAGCGCCCCGGCCGGGCCAGCTCACGTTCACCGCGCCGCGCCGCGGCAAGCCGCCACGCCACCTTGCCGATCTCACGCCGGCGGAGCGTCGTCAGGTGGTCGAGTCGCTGGGCCACAAGGCGTTCCGCGCCAACCAGGTGTCGAGGCACTACTTCGAGCGGCTGGTCGATAGTCCGGAGGACATGACCGACCTGCCCAAGAGCGTTCGTGACGACCTGGTCCGCGACCTGCTGCCCACCCTGCTCACGCCCATCGTCCAGCGGACCGCCGACGACGGCGAGACGGTGAAGTCCGCCTGGCGGCTCCACGACGGCGCCGTGGTGGAGTCGGTGCTCATGCGGTACCCCAACCGCGTCACGATCTGCATCTCCAGCCAGGCCGGCTGTGGGATGAACTGCCCGTTCTGCGCGACCGGGCAGGCCGGGCTGACCCGCAACCTCTCGACCGCGGAGATCGTCGGGCAGGTCGCGTATGCGGCTCGCTCGCTCCGCCGCGGCGAGCTCGCCGGCCGTGGCGCCGAGCAGGAGCGAGAGGCGCCGCTGCGGGTCTCCAACGTCGTGTTCATGGGGATGGGGGAGGCGCTGGCCAACTACCGCGCCGCGATCGGCGCGATCCGGCGGCTCACCGACCCCACCCCGGACGGGCTGGGCATGTCGGCTCGAGGCATCACCATGTCGACGGTCGGCCTCGTCCCGGCGATCGACCGGCTGGCCGCCGAGGGCATACCGGTGACGCTGGCGCTCTCGCTGCACGCGCCGGACGACGAGCTGCGCAACGAGCTGGTGCCCATCAACACTCGGTGGTCCGTCGACGAGGCGATCGACGCCGCATACCGGTACTTCCGAACGACGAAGCGGCGCGTGTCGATCGAGTACGCGCTGATCCGCGACATCAACGACCAGGCCTGGCGGGCCGACCTCCTCGGTCACAAGCTCAATGCCCGGGGCCGGGGCTGGGTCCACGTCAACCCCATCCCGCTCAACCCGACCCCTGGGTCCAAGTGGACCGCGTCCAGAAGCGGCGTGGAGCAGCAGTTCGTCGAACGTCTCCGCGCCGCCGGGATCCCGACCACCATTCGCGACACCCGCGGACAGGACATCGACGGAGCCTGCGGTCAGCTCGCTGCCGCCACCGCCTGAGGCGTCAGTCCGTGGAGCATAGTCGGCGAAATCGTTGCTGCAGAACGGGTTCCACGGCATCAGCGTTGGCGTCACCCGCGGGATCGCCATGCCGGTCGTATAGCCAGAGGAGCAGCTGCCCGCCGGTGCCGACGACGTTCGGCACGCCGTCCGCGTCGAGGGCTGCTCTCGTGGTCCGAGTCACCGAGACGGTGCCCGGCGGATCCGCGTCGGCGACGAGCCACGCGGCGTCGGAGTCGGTGCACGCGAAGCCCAGGCGCCCGTCGAGAGCCGGAGGGAGCGGGTCCTCGACGTCCGACGGGTTGGACACGGAGAAGTGGAGGAACTCGTCGACCGAGTCGGCGCCGACCTCTGGGGAGATCTGGATGGCGCGATCTGCCGCCCGGGCGACGTCCCAGTGATGACCGACGGCCTCCTGGACCTGATGCCGGATCACGAAGCCGGCGTCCTGCTGAGCGGGCGCCCACGTCCAGACCTTCGCCGTCGGATCGGCCGCGCGGAGCACCCGGACCAACCGGTCGGCGCCGGTGCGGAAGACTTCGACCGCGATTTCGTCACCGGCCTTCTCCGGTTCCTCGAGGTGGTCGGGTAGCTCGGTCAGCCCCTCCTCGACGATCGTCGCCCAGAACCAGTGCACCCGAGTCAGATGGTGGACGGCGTCCCGGACCGTCCAACCCGGACAGAACTCGAGATCCGCGTCGAGGTTGCCCCGCGCAGCATCGGCGAAGCCGGCGCTGTGCTCTGCGATGGCGGCGGTGCACTCCTGCTGGGTCAACGGCACCGGGTCACCGTACGGTCAAGGCCATGGACACCGCGACGCGGGACGACCTTGCCCAAACTCTGCAGGAGATCCGTGGCGCGGGACTGTGGAAGCAGGAACGCCAGCTGACCTCGCCGCAGTCCGCACGCGTCACCACACAGCACGCCGACGCCCTGAACTTCTGTGCGAACAACTACCTCGGGCTCGCCGACGACCCGCGAGTGATCGCCGCCGCCACGGCTGCCCTGCGGGAGTGGGGGTTCGGCATGGCCTCGGTGCGGTTCATCTGCGGCACTCAGACGCTCCACACCCAGCTCGAAGGTCGCCTTGCGAAGTTTCTCGGAACCGAGGCGGCCGTCCTCTACTCGTCGTGCTTCGACGCCAACGGCGGGATCTTCGAGACGCTCTTCGGGCCCGAGGACGCCATCATTTCCGACGAGCTCAACCACGCCTCGCTCATCGACGGCATCCGGCTCAGCCGCGCCCGGCGGCTGCGCTACCGCAACGCCGACATGGGCGACCTGGCCGCCCAGCTCGAGGAAGCGGCCGGCGCCCGGCGGACCGTCGTCGTCACCGACGGGGTCTTCTCCATGGACGGCTCGTATGCGCCCCTCGACCAGATCTGTGATCTCGCCGAGTCGCACGGGGCCATGGTCCTTGTCGACGACTCCCACGCGGTCGGCTTCGTCGGTCCGGGCGGTCGGGGAACGCCGGAGCTCTTCGGCGTCCAGGACCGCGTCGACATCCTCACGGGAACGCTGGGCAAGGCCCTCGGCGGGGCGTCCGGCGGGTACGTCGCGTCGCACCGCGAGATCGTCGACCTGTTGCGGCAGCGGTCCCGGCCGTACCTCTTCTCGAACTCGGTCGCCCCGGTCGTTGTGGCTGGCTCGCTGGCCGCCCTCGACCTGGCCCAGAAAGCCGGCGATCTGCGAAAAAGCTTGGAGCGCAACACCATGCTCTTCCGCAGGCTCATGGACGAAGCCGGTTTCCACCTGCTGCCGGGATCGCACCCGATCACGCCGGTGATGTTCGCCGGCGAGGATGGGGCGGTCCGGGCGACGCGGATCGCGGAGCACATGCTCGCCGACGGGGTCTACGTGGTGGCCTTCTCGTTCCCGGTCGTGCCGCGAGGCCGGGCCCGCATCCGCGTCCAGCTGTCCGCAGCGCACACCGAAGCGGACGTGCGTCGATGCGTCGAGGCGTTCGTCGCGGCCCGGGAGGCGGTCGGTTGACCCAAGCGCCCGTCAAGAAACGATCGCCGCCGCCTCCTCGGCCTCGTCGACCAGGTGAAGCAGGTCCGCCATGCCTCGACCCTGGCCCATCGCGCGCAGCAGCGGCCACACCGGCAGGGTGTCGATCCAGTGGTCGACGCCGACGAGGACCAGCGGCGGCGGCGTGACGTCCGGCGCGGCGTAATAGAGCCGGGTCGCCAGCTGGAACACTTCCTGCACGGTGCCGGCCGCCCCCGGCATGACCACCACCCCGGCGTTCGACCGGGCCAGCAGCCCGTCCTCGCGCACCGCGTTCGAGAAGTACTTCGCGACCCCCTCGGCGAACACGTTGGGCGGCTCGTGGCCGTAGAACCAGGTGGGCACTCCGAGCGACCTCGCCGAGCGCGCCGGCGCTCCCGACGGCACCACCGGCCGGGGCGATCTTGGCTCGGGCCGGATCCGGGGCCCAAAGGAGTCAAGGACCTCGAAGGCCACCTCCACCCACTCGCCCACATCGGGCACGAAGGTCGGCACCGGCCTCAATCGCACGAGCGCCTCGTCGAGCGCCTCGGGAGAGGGGGCTACGGCGCCGAGGTTGGCCGCCTCCATCGCTCCCGGGCCACCGCCGGTCGCCACGACCAGCCCCGCGGAGGCCAGCGCCTGTCCCAGCCGCGCCGCGGCCGCATACCCGCCGGTGCCTCGCGGCTCGGCGTGGCCGCCCATGATGCCCACCACGCGTCGTCCGGCAACCCACTCGTCGAGGGCATCGCTCATCGAGTCGTCATGGATCGCCTTGAGGAGAGAGGCGTAAGCGTCACCCGCCAGCCTCATGTCGCGGCCCCACGCGTAGGCACGCGAGTCGACGGTCGACGCATACCCTCCCGGCCCGTCAAGGCCGACGTAGAGCTCCCGTCCCGTGTAGAGGTGGGCGCGGTACACGTCAACCGGAGTGTCCAGGTCGACTGGGAAGACGACGGCGCCGTGGGCCTGGAGGTGGACCAGCAGCTCATCAGAGATCCGTCCGCCGAGGACGACGAGCCCCCGCAGCTGCGTCTCAGCCAGTAGTCGGGACTCGACGGTACTCAGGTCAATGTCCTGGAGACGCACCCCGCAGAGCGACCGACCGGCGGTGAGCCACTCCGTCAGCTGGCGCGTCGACTCGATCTCCACGCGGAGGATCCTGTCACTGGCGCCGATCCTCGGGCGCGGCGGCGATCCGCTCCAAGAGCCGGGCGAGCAGCCTGAGGTCGTCGGAGGAAAGGTCGCGGGCGACGTGCTGCTCGATCAGGCGCAGGTAGATCGGCGCGGCCCGGCGGAACGTGCTCCGTCCCGAGGACGTGATGACCGCATAGGCCGACCTGGCGTCGTCCGGGTTCGACTCCCTCCGGACCAGGCCCGCGCCGGCCATGTCGTCCACGACGCGGCTGACCCGGCTACGACTGAGCACGACGCGTGCACCCAGCTCGCTCATGGTCAGCCGACCCCCAGGGGCGGCCTGCAGCTCCAGGAGGACGTCATAGAACGCCAGCGAGACGCCGCTCGCCCGGAGCTCGGCGTCGAGCAGGGGAACGAGCCGGGCGTGGGCCTGCAGGAGACTGCCCCACGCGTCAGCGGCCACATGTCTCCGGGAGGCCGGCATGTTCGTACCTTAGCTCAGTTGCGTGCGTCTGCACATATATAGTAAAGTGTGTGCGCACGCACACAAAGGAGTTCAGTGTCATGACCAGATTGCTGCACATCTCCGCTTCGCCCCGCGGCGACCTCTCCGAGTCGATCGCGCTCGCCGACGCCTTCTTGACCGGCCTCGCCGAGACCCGGCCAGACGTCGACGTCGAACATTGGGACCTCTGGGACGGCACGCTGCCCGAATTCGGTCCCGACTACGCCCGAGCGAAGATGACGGTGTTCGCCGGACAGGAGCCCACGGGTGCCGCCGGCGAGGCGTGGGACGGGGTCCGGCGTGCCTTCGCCCGGTTCGCCGCCGCGGACGCCTACCTGTTCTCGGTTCCCATGTGGAACGCCGGCGTCCCCTACAAGCTCAAGCAGCTGGTCGACGTCGTGAGCCAGCCGGGGATGGTGTTCAGCTTCGACCCTGATCGCGGGTACACGGGGTTGCTCACCGGGCGGCGAGCGGTGGTGGCGTACACCAGCGCCGTCTACGGGGTGGGACGCCCGGCGTCCTTCGGCTCCGACTTCCAGACGACCTTTCTCGAGGACTGGCTCCGGTGGGCGGGCATCACGGACCTCGCCACGGTGGAGTTCCGGCCTAACTTGGCCGTGACCGACGCCGACCGCCGGCGTGAGGGAGCGCATCGCCGGGCCACCGAGCTCGGCCGCACGTACCTGCGGAGGCTCGCCGCGGCCTAGTGACCTGGCTAAGGTCGGGGCCATGAGCGACGGCGCTTACGCGAGAACCTATGCCCGCAGCCTCGAGGACCCGCAGGGGTTCTGGAGCGACGCCGCCAAGGACATCGACTGGATCACGCCGCCCGACCGCGTCCTCGACGACTCCCGGCCGCCGTTCTACCGGTGGTTCCCGGGCGCCACGCTGAACACCTGTTTCAACGCGGTCGACCGCCACGTCGAGGCCGGCCGCGGCGACCAGGTAGCGATCTATTACGACTCGCCCGTCACCTCGACGAAGCGCTCCATCACGTATGCGGAGCTGCTCGCCGACGTTCGCCGTCTGGCCGGTGCACTCGTCGGCGCCGGGGTCGGCAAGGGCGATCGGGTCGTGATCTACATGCCGATGGTTCCCGAGGCGGTCGTCGCCATGCTGGCGTGCGCGCGCATCGGGGCGATCCACTCTGTGGTCTTCGGCGGCTTCGCGCCCGCGGAGCTGGCGGCTCGCATCGACGACGCCAAGCCGAAGGTCGTGCTCACCGCTTCCTGCGGAGTCGAGCCGACTCGCGTCGTGGAGTACAAGCCCATCATCGAGGCCGCGGGGGCGCGGACGACGCACCGTCCGGACGTATGCGTGGTCCTCCAGCGCGAGCAGGCCCAAGCCGAGCTCAAAGAGGGCGACGTCGACTGGGCGGACTTCGTCTCTTCGCCGGCCGCGGACGCGGGCGCCGACTGCGTCGAGGTGGCTGCCACCGACCCGCTCTACATCCTCTACACGTCCGGGACCACGGGAAAGCCCAAGGGCGTCGTCCGCGACAACGGCGGCCACGCCGTCGCCTTGCGCTGGTCCCTTGAGAACGTCTACGGCGTGCGGCCCGGGGAGACCTGGTTCACGGCCAGCGACGTCGGGTGGGTCGTCGGGCACTCGTACATCGTGTATGCGCCGCTGCTCACCGGGTGTACGACGGTCCTCTACGAGGGCAAGCCGGTCGGCACGCCCGACGCCGGCGCCTTCCTGCGGATCATCTCCGAGTACCGCGCGGTCGCGATGTTCACGGCACCCACCGCATACCGGGCCATCAAGAGAGAGGATGCGACAGGCAAGAAGGTCGGCTCATACGACCACTCGTCGCTGCGCACCCTGTTCCTGGCGGGGGAGCGACTCGACCCCGACACGTGGCAGTGGGCCTCAGACCGGCTCGGCATCCCCGTCATCGACAACTGGTGGCAGACCGAGACCGGCTGGCCGGTCGCCGCCAACCCGAGGGGGATCGAGACGCTGGCGATCAAGCCGGGCTCTCCGTCCGTGCCGATGCGGGGGTACGCGGTGATGGTGCTCGACGAGAAGGGCAACCCCGTGCCACCGGGTGTCGAAGGGGCAATCTGCCTGAAACTGCCGATGCCGCCTGGGACGCTGCCGACGCTGTGGGGCGACGACGAGCGGTACGTCTCCTCGTACCTTTCCGCGTTCGACGGGTACTACCTGACCGGCGACGGGGGATACCTCGACGAGGACGGCTACCTGTACGTCATGGGCCGCACGGACGATGTCCTCAACGTCGCGGGGCACCGGTTGTCGACGGGGTCGATGGAGGCCGCGCTGGCCGGTCATCCAGACGTCGCCGAGTGCGCGGTGATCGGCGTCGCCGACGAGCTCAAGGGCCAGGTGCCGCGGGGACTGGTGGTGCT
>JBKPQA010000075.1:0-6329 GCA_046733835.1 Actinomycetota bacterium | reverse complement strand
GTGCGGGCGGCGGCGCGGACCAGGTGGAGCAGCCGGTCTCGGACCGTGCCGGCGTCCTCGAACCGCTCCTGCTCCGACAGTGCTGCCATCCGAGCGAGCAGGGCATCCGTCACCGGACGCGCGTCGCCGGTGAGGAGGCCGACTGCATCGCCGACGACCGACGCATACTCTTCCGCCGTCTGTCGGCCCGAGCACGGCGCGCCGCACCGGCCCATCTGGCCTAGCGCGCACTCGGATCGGTTGCCGTTGGGCGAGAGCTTGCCGGAGCACTGTCGCAGCGGGACCACCTCGTGGACCGCCGCGACCGCCGCCTCGGCCGACCGGCGCGACCGGAACGGTCCGAGGTAGCGGGCGCCGTCGGGCTTCACATCGCGGACAATCGACAGGCGAGGGAACCGCTCGTGCGTGAGCTTGACCCAGATCACTCGTTCAGGACGCGTGGACCGGCGGTTGTAACGCGGCTTGTGGGCGGCGATGAGCCTCAGCTCGCGGACCTGCGCCTCGAGGATCGTCTGGCAGACGATCGGCTGGATGCTCGTCGCCAACCCGACCATCTCGGCCATCCGGGACCGCTGCTCGGAGGCGGTGAAGTAGGACCGGGCGCGAGCGCGGATGTTGCGGGACGTCCCGACGTACAACGGTCGGCCGCGCTCGTCCTTGAAGATGTAGACGCCCGGCAGGGGCGGCAGGTGCTCGGCGAGGAAACGCTTCCGCCGCTGCGCCGGCGTGACCCGCGACGTGTAGCTCGACAGCTCCTCCAGGGTGTGCACCCCGAGGTTGCCCACCCGCTCGAGCAGGCCGTGTAGCACGTCGACGGTCGCCCGGGCGTCATGCAGGGCGCGGTGGTCGGGCGTCGTGGTGGCGCCGAAGACGACGGCCAGCGAGGACAGTCGGTGGTTGCGCGACTCGTCCTTCATCACCAATTGGCGCGCGAGGTGGACCGTGTCGAGCACCCGGAACCCCGGCCAGGGGTGACCGGTCGCGCGCGCCGCCTCCTTGAGGAAGGACACGTCGAATCCGGCGTTGTGCGCGACGAGGACGCTGTCGCGGGCGAACTCCAGGAACGCCGGCAACACCGACTCGATCCGCGGCGCCTGAGCCACCATGGCGTTGGTGATGCCGGTGAGCACTTGGATGAAGATGGGGATCGGCTCGCCGGGACGGACGAGGGTCTGGAACTCGCCGAGCACCTCGCCGCCGCGCACCTTGACCGCTCCAACCTCCGTGATCGACGAGGCGGAGGCGCTGCCGCCCGTGGTCTCGAGGTCGACGACGACGAACGTCACCTCCCGCAGCGGCGTGCCGAGGTCGTCCAGGGTGCCCTGAACCCCACGGGCGCCGGACCCGGCGCCGCCACTGCCGCTCACAGGGCCGACGGTAACCGCGCGCTCCGACAGGCTCGGTCAGGCGCGCGGCCGGTATGCGTAGGGCCGACTCCGCTCGACTGGTCAGGGCTGTCGGTGGTCGGTCCTAGCGTTTTGTTCGTCAGGTCGACCGACTGAGACCACCCGAAGGAGGGGCCATGCGAGCCGACAACCCGATGGTCGTGGACTGCGACCGCTGCCCTGTCCGCGGGACGCGGTGCGACGACTGCGTGGTCACCGCTCTGGGGTCGCTGCCGGTCCTCGTGCTCTCTGACGGTGAGCTGCCGCTGGACGCAGCGGAGCGGCGCGCGGTCGACGGGTTCCTCGCGGCCGGCCTGCTGTCCGCGGAAGTGGCCGGCACGCTCGTGGCTCGCCGGGAGCCGTTCCCGGCCCCGTCGACGGAGGAACGGGCGGTCGGCTGAGTGGTGTGCGAGGGAGCCGGTCACGGCGCACGGCCGTGACGTCTACGATCTGGGGGTGAGGTGGGCTAGACGCGGGGGTATGCGCGCCCGTGCACCTCATTCAGCGGGCCATCTCGCGGAGATCCGAGCGGAGGGCCCAGCGGACATCCGAGCGCAGGTCCCAGCAGAGATCGGAGCTGAGGCTCCACCAGAGATCCGAGCTGAGGCTCGAGCGGGGACCCACTGCCGGCGCGGTCGGATGGCGGCCGCAGCCGGATCCGCGGTCGCAGTGCTCTCCCTGGCCGCCGCCTGCTCGCTGGTCGGCAGCTCCGCCGCCGAGCCGGGCGCCGGCGTCGAGCAGACTTCCCAGACCGACGCGTCCTCGAGGATCCCGCCTTCGCCAGCCAGGGAGCCGGCCGCCGAGGCTCGTCAGGCAGCGTCCGACCTCGTGGCGCGGCGCATCGCCGCGGTCGCGGCCAAGGACAGGTCCGCCTGGCTGACCACCGTGACTGACCCGGCGAGCGGTTTCGGCGCCGACCAGGCGGCGCTTTTCGACCGCATGACCCTGTTGCCGGTCGGCAAGCTCGGACTGCGCAGCATCGACGTCGAGCGGCCGCCCGGAAGCGCGGCGACCGGCGAACCCGAGTCGTGGGTGACTCGGCTGCGGCAGACCTACGCGTTCACCGGCTACGACCCCGGGCAGCGCGACTACACGGTCTCCTACGTCCTGAAGCGGACGACCGAGGGCTGGCGCTTCACCGGCGCCGCCGACGGGCAGAACGATGCCCAGCCGTTCGACCTCACCGGACTGGCCATCGCCAGCTCCCCGAACACGCTCGTCATCGGCGACCTCCCTCAGGCGACCTTGCGCGCATACCTGGCGTTGGGCGATGCGGCACACGACCGGATCGCCGCGGTCTGGGGTAAGGCTCAGCCCAGCGTCGTCGTGGCGCCGAGCTCACTCGACAAGCTCACGACGCAGCTAGGGCCCGCCCGTGGAGGGGGCTTCGACCAGATCGCCGCCGTCACCGACGGTCCGCTCCTGCGCGACACCTCCGCCCAGAGCGACCGGGTCTACCTCAACCCGGAGGCGTTCAAGGAGCTCAGCCCGACCGGTCGCTCCGTCGTCGTCACCCATGAGCTCACCCATGTCACGGTGCGCGCGACGACCTCACGAGCGGTGCCCATCTGGCTGTCCGAGGGCTTCGCCGACGACGTCGCTCTTGCGCCCACCGGGCTGCCGGTGCGGTCGGTCACAGACGACCTGCTTGACCAGGTCCGCGCCGGCAAGGGGCCGACCTCGCTACCGGACGAAGTCGCCTTCGACCCGTCGAAGGGTCAGATCGCCCCGTCCTACAGCAGCGCGTGGCTGGCGGTGTCGCGGCTGAGGCAGAAGTACGGCCAGGCGAAGGTCGTGGCCTTCTACCGGGCGGTCGCCGGGCCGGACGCCGGGGAGCCGAGTGTGCGGACCCCCGCCGACCAGCTGGCTCGCTCGGCATTCGAGAGCGTCCTGGGCACGAGTCAGGACGCGTTCGTCTCCGACTGGCTCGCCTACCTCAAGCGCCTTGCGCGCTGATCCGCGGGGAGCGTATGCGGGTCAGCTGCGGCTGACGGCCGGGGCGTACAGCGCCTCGACGTCGTCGTGGAAGTCCTTCATGACGAGGTTGCGCTTCAGCTTGAGCGAGGGGGTGAGGTAGCCGTTCTCCTCGGTGAAGTCGCCCGGCAGCACGGCGAACTTGCGGATCGACTCCGCCTTGCTCACCGCGGTGTTGGCGTCGTCGACGGCCTTCTGCAGCTCATTCAGGACGACGTCGTTCGTGCGCGCCTGCTCGAGGGTCAAGCCCGAAAGGCCGTTGTTCTTCGCCCACGTCGGGAGCATCTCGTGGTCGAGGGTGATGAGCGCGGCGATGAACGGCTTCTGGTCGCCCACGACGATGCACTGGGACACCAGCGGATGGGCCCGCAACCGGTCCTCGAGCACCGCGGGTGCGACGTTCTTGCCACCGGCCGTCACCAGGATCTCCTTCTTGCGGCCGGTGATCTTCAGGTACCCGTCGTCGTCGAGCTCGCCGACGTCGCCCGTGCGGAACCACCCGTCCTGAAGGGCGTCGGAGGAGGCAGCCTCGTTGTTGTGGTAGCCGGTGAAGACGTTGACGCCCTTGATAAGAATCTCGCCGTCCTCGGCGATGCGGACGCCCACTCCTGGCAGCGGCGTGCCGACCGTGCCGATCTTGACCCGTTCCGGGACGTTGACCGTGGCCGGGGCCGTCGTCTCGGTGAGGCCGTACCCCTCGAGGACGATGACGCCGATGCCTCGGTAGAAGTGGCCCAGCCGCGTCCCGAGAGGCGCGCCGCCGGAGACCGCGTACCGGACCTGGCCACCCATCGCCGCCCGGAGCTTGCTGTAGACGAGCCGGTCGAACACGGCGTGCTTGAGTCTCAGCCTCAGGCCCGGGCCGCCGGCGTCGAGGGAATCGCTCCACTCCATCGCGGTGGCCGCTGCGGCGGCGAAGATGCGCCCCTTGCCGTCGCCCTCGGCCTTCTGCTCGGACGAGTTGTAGATCTTCTCGAAGACGCGCGGCACCGCGAGGATGAACGTCGGCCGGAAGGAGGCGAAGTCGTCGAGCAGCGACCGGATGTCGCTCGAGTGGCCCATCCGGGCGGTCGCCTCGACGCAGAGCACCTGGATGAACCGGGCGAAGACGTGGGCCAGCGGCAGGAAGAGTAGCGTCGCGGCGCCGTCGGCCTTGACGACCGACGCGAGCGACTCGCAGGTGTTCTCCGCGAGGTCCTTGAAGTTGCCGTGGGTGAGCTGGCAGCCCTTGGGCCGACCGGTGGTACCGGACGTGTAGATGATCGTCGCCAGCGACGTGCGGTCGGTGCTCGCCCGGCGCGCCTCGAGGGTGTCGTCGCTGACGTCCTCGCCGGCTCGATTCAGCTCGTCGAGGGCGCCGGACTCGATCTGCCAGACGTCGCGTAGAGCGGGGAGCCGGTCACGGACGGCGGCCACCGCGCCCGCGTGGGTCGCCGTTTCGACGACGACTGCGACGGCACCGGAGTCCTCGAGAATCCAGCTCACCTGGTCGGGGGAGGACGTCTCGTAGATCGGCACGGTCACCGCTCCGGCGGTCCATATGGCGTAGTCGGCGAGCGTCCACTCGTAGCGTGTGCGCGACATCAGCCCGACGCGGTCGCCCACCTGGATCCCCGCGGCGACGAGCCCCTTGGCCAGCCGTGCCACGTCGTCCGCGAACGCCGCGGCGGTGACGTCCTGCCAACCGCCGGCCGCGCGGGTCGAGAACACCACCTTGTCGGGGACCGTCTGGGCGTTGACAACGACGGTCTGCGCGAGGTTGCCTTCGGTGGTCGGCGCGACGACGGCGGCGACGACCTTGTCGCGGACGGGCTGGGACACGGCAGGCTCCTCGAGCGTGGTCTCGAGCGGGGTACTGACGAGTCGGAGGATACCCGCGGGGTGCAGGCCGACGGGCCGGTCCGCCGCATACCCCTGGCTGTAGCCTTCGGCCCATGCCCGACCGCACGGAGAGCTCCATCGTCATCGACGCCGCCCCGGGCGCGGTCCTCGACGTGATTGCCGACTTCGGCGACTACCCGAAGTGGGCGACGGAGGTGAAGTCGGCAACGGTGCTCTCCGAGGAGGGCGACGGGTGGCCGGACCGGGTCGAGTTCGTCGTCGATGCCGGTGCCATCAAGGACACCTACGTCCTCGACTACGAGTGGGACGTCGACGAAGAGGGCACCGGCGTCGTCTCGTGGGAGCTGGTCAAGGCCACGGTCCTCAAAGCGATGAACGGCTCATACACCTTGGTCGCCAAAGGGTCGGGCACCGACGTGACCTACCGGCTCGCGGTCGACCTCACCATCCCCATGCTGGGCATGCTCAAGCGGAAGGCGGAGAAGGTCATCGTCGACACCGCGCTGCGGGAGCTGAAGAAGCGCGTCGAGGGCTGACGGCTCCGTGCGGATCGTCCTCTTCACCGGGAAGGGAGGCGTCGGCAAGACGACGAGCGCGGCCGCCTGCGCGGTCCAGGCCGCTCGGTCCGGGACGCGGACGCTGGTCATGTCGACCGACGCGGCGCACTCCCTCGCGGATGCGCTCGATGTGTCGCTGGCGGCCGGTGATCCGGTCGAGGTCGAGCCGCGGCTCGATGCCCTCCAGGTCAGCGCCCCAGGACGGGTCGGTGCCGAGTGGCGCGTCGTGCAGGACTACCTGCTGGAGGTCCTCGACACCGTGGGCATTGACCCGGTCGTCGCCGAGGAGCTGACGTCGCTGCCGGGCGCGGAGGAGATCGCGGCACTGCTGGAGCTGCGGACGCAGGCCGAGTCCGGCCGGTGGGACCTCGTCGTCGTCGACTGCGCGCCGACGGCGGAGACGCTGCGGCTGCTGGCCCTTCCCGAGGCGTTGGCCTGGCACCTGGAGCGGCTGCTTCCCGCCCAGCGCGGACTGCTGCGGACCCTCCGACCGGCCGCCGCGGCCGCCGCCGGCATGCCGCTGCCGTCGCCGAAGGTCGCCTCGACCGTGTCCGGGTGGTACCGGCAGATG
>JBKPQA010000074.1:0-4372 GCA_046733835.1 Actinomycetota bacterium | reverse complement strand
GTCATCGCAAAAGACCTTGGCGCCAAAGGGTTCTCGGACGCCGCCGAGCGGATCGAGTTCCACCAGAACGCGATCGGCGGGATCGCGGCGCCGTTCGACTCGTGGCTCGTGCTGAGGGGACTGAAGACGCTGGCGATCCGCATGGAGCAGCACTGCAACAACGCCGAACGCGTTGTGGAGCACCTGGTGTCGCACCCCGCCGTCGAGCGGGTGTACTACCCGGGACTGCCCGAGCATCCGGGACACACCCTGGCGGCGAAGCAGATGCACCGGTTCGGCGGGATGGTGTCGATCGCGGTGAAGGGTGGCGAACGGGCCGCGGTGGCGGTCTGCGGGGCGACCCAGATCTGGACGCTCGGCGAGTCGCTCGGCGGTGTCGAGTCGCTCATCGAGCACCCCGCGCGGATGACCCACGCGTCGGTGTCTGGCACTCCGCTGGAGGTGCCGCGCAACCTCATCCGGCTGTCCGTCGGCATCGAGGACGCCGACGACCTCATCGACGACCTGGACGCCGCCCTGAGCGCTCACGGGTAGACGTCGGCACCCGGCGAAGAGAACGCCCCCGAACAGACCCGCCCTCGAACAGACCCGCCCTCGAACAGACCCGCCCTCGAACAGACCCGCCCTCGAACAGACAGTGGACGGCATGAGAATCGTCGCGTGGGAGCGGACGGATCAGCGCCGCGGGCTGAGCCTTGCCCGGCGTGAGCAGCTCGACGACGGGTGGCGGTTCCACGGAAGCGAGATCCTGGTCGGCGACGAAACGTTGAGCTGCACCTTCGGCGTCGTGGTCGGGCCCGACTGGGTCACCCGCCGCGCCGAGGTGCTGTCGGTCTCCGGCGGCGGCGAAGTGCGCCGGGTTCTCGAGGCGTCCGAGGGCCGCTGGACCGTCGACGGCCATCCACGGCCCGACCTGGAGGGTTGTGTCGACGTCGACATCGCGGCCACGCCACTCACCAACACCTTTCCGATCCGCCGCCTGGCTGACCTCGCTGTTGGTGAGTCCGTCACCTCGGCGGTCGCCTGGGTCGACGTCCCGACGTTGGCCGTCGCCCGTGTAGACCAGACCTACGAGCGCCTTCCCGACCGCGACCGCTTGGCCTGCTGGCGATATCGCGATCCGGCCCACGGCGCCTTCGTTCTGACCGTCGACCACGAGGGGCTGGTCGTCGACTATGAACGGTTCGCCACCCGCATACCCACCCTGGCGGGCTGACTGTGCCGGATGTCCTCTGCCTCGACGTCGGCTCGACGTTCACCAAGGCGGTCCTCGTCGGCGCCGACGGCTCGGTGCGCGGCACGGCCGAGACGCCGACCACCCGGGAGACCGACGTCCTCGACGGATGCGACGTGCTGGCCGAGCGGCTTGGCGCCGAACCTGACACGAGGAGGTTGGCGTGCTCGAGTGCCGGGGGCGGCCTCCGGCTGGCGGTGGTCGGGTACGAGCGGCAGGTGACTGCCGAAGCGGGTCATCGCGTCGGCCTGAGCGCGGGAGCCAAAGTCGTGCACGTCGCCTCCGGTCGGCTCGACGACGCGGAGGCGCGAGCACTCGACCAGGCCCTTCCGGATCTCTTGCTACTCGTGGGCGGTACCGACGGCGGCAACGCGGACGTCCTGCGGCACAACGCTGCTCGCCTGGCCCGCGCGGCGCTGGGCGTTCCGATCATCGTCGCGGGAAACGTCGACGCGCAGGACGCTGTTGCAGCGCTGCTCCGCGATGCCGGGCAGCCGGTTCGCGTCGCCGACAACGTGGTTCCCGAGATCGGCCTGATCAACCCGGCCAGCGCTCGCTCGGCGATCCGGGCGACCTTCCTCGACCACGTCATCGGCGGCAAGGGTCTTTCCAGCAGTTCGTCCTTCCGGCAGATGGTCCGGGCGCCCACGCCCGACTCGATGTTGCGAGGCGTCGAAGTCACCGCCGACGCCCTCGGCACCGACCTCCTCGTCGTCGACATCGGCGGCGCCACGACCGACGTCTACTCCGTGGTGACACCAGACGCCGAGGACGCCTCCCTGCGCCAGGACGTCGTCGGCACGCTATGGAGCGCCCGCACCGTCGAGGGCGACCTCGGTGTTCGCTGGAACGCCGTCGAGGTCGTGGAGGCGGCGGCGCGCGAGCGGATCCCGGTCGCGGCCGGGCTGGACCGGTATGCGACGGCGGTGGCAACGGATCCGGCCCGCGTTCCCAGCAACGACGAGGAGATGATCCTCGACGTCCAGCTTGCGACCATCGCCGCGCTCGTCGCTGTCCGCCGGCACGGTCGTCCGGGGGCGCTGGGACAGTCGCTTCGCCCCCTTGGTGACGTCGGGGTCGTCCTTGGTTCGGGTGGCGTCCTGCGCCATGCGACGGCCCAGCAGGGTATGCGAGTGCTCGCCGCCATTACCGCGGACCACGCCGGCGGGTGGCGGGTTCCGCGTGCGGCGCGAACCGGCGTCGACGTCGCATACCTGCTCTTCGCGGTCGGCCTCCTGGCCGAGGAGTCGCCGGAGCTGGCCGAGACACTGGCACGGACGCTGGCCCGGTCTCACATGCTGGGCGGTCCTGAGTAGCCTGCGATCGTGCCCGACCTCGCTTCACCCCCCGTCAGCGTCGACGACATCCGGGCCGCGGAGCGGCTGCTCCAGGGGGTGGTCCGGCCGACCCCGCTCGAGTACTCCCGCGCCCTCTCGGCCAAGGTGGGTGCCGAGGTGTTCCTCAAGTGCGAGAACCTCCAGCGGGCCGGGTCGTTCAAGATCCGCGGCGCCTATACGCGCATGGCCCGGCTCTCCGAGGAGGAGAAGGCGCACGGCGTCGTCGCGGCGAGCGCCGGGAACCACGCCCAGGGGGTCGCCCTCGCCGCGCAGCTGCTCGGGATCCACGCGAAGGTCTACATGCCGCACGGGGCGCCCATGCCCAAGATCTCGGCGACAAAGGGCTACGGCGCGGAGGTGGAGTTCGTCGGGGCCACCGTGGACGAGTGCTTGGTGGCCGCCCATGAGTTCGCGGCCGCCACCGGCGCGGTCCTGATCCACCCGTTCGACCATCCCGACATCGTTGCCGGGCAGGGAACCTGCGGCCTGGAGATCCTCGAGCAGTGTCCCGACGTGCGCACGGTCCTCGTCAGCGCCGGTGGTGGCGGTTTGCTGGCCGGTGTGGCGACCGCGATGCACGCGCTGGCCCCCGGCGTGCGCGTGGTGGGCGTACAGGCGGAGGAGGCGGCCGCATACCCCTTGTCGTTGAAGGCGGGCCATCCTGTCGCACTGGACCGGATGGCGACGATGGCCGACGGCATCGCCGTCGGGCGGCCGGGTGACGTGCCGTTCGCCGTCATCGAGAAGCTCGTCGACTCGGTTGACACGGTGAGCGAGGCGAGTCTCTCGCGGGCCCTGCTCTTCCTCCTCGAACGGGCCAAGATGGTGGTGGAACCGGCCGGTGCGGCGGCGGTGGCGCGCCTCATGGACCCAACCGGGCCGCGCTTCGAGGGCCCCGTGGTGGCCGTACTGTCCGGCGGCAACATCGACCCGCTCCTCATGATGCGGATCATCCGGCACGGGATGGCGGCCGCGGGTCGCTACCTGACCTTCGCGTTGCGGGTGCCGGACCGGCCTGGGTCATTAGCTCGGCTGCTGAACGATCTCGCGGGTGTCGACGCGAACGTCATCGAGGTGCGCCATCACCGGAACACGTCGTCGCTGTCCGTCGACGAGACCGAGATCGTCGTCGATGTCGAGACGAAGGGCCCCGACCACCGTGAAGAGGTGCTCGGGGCCCTGCGCGCGGACGGCTATCGGCCGCTGCTGCGCTGAGATTCAGCCGGTGAAGGGGGCCGCCTTGAGGATCTTGACCTCGACGGTCTTGCCGGCCGGCGTCTCGTAGGAGGCGGTGTCGCCGACCTTCTTGCCGTTGATCGCGTGTCCGAGCGGAGACTGCTCCGAGAAGACCTCCAGGCCCGAGTCGTCCTTGATCTCACGGTGGCCGAGCAGGAAGGTCTCCTCGTCGCCGAACATCTCGACGGTAACGAGCATGCCGGGCTCGACGATGCCGTCGTCCTTGGGCGTCTCGCCGACCTTGGCCGTCTCGAGGAGCTGGGTCAGCTGGCGGATGCGGGCCTCCATCTTGCCCTGCTCCTCCTTGGCGGCGTGGTAGCCGCCGTTCTCGCGGAGGTCGCCTTCGTCGCGGGCCGCCTCGATGCGCTTGGCGATCTCCGCGCGGCCTTCGCCGGACAGGTGCTGGAGCTCCGCCTTGAGGCGGTCGAACGCCTCCTGCGTCAGGAAGCTCTGGGTCGCTGTCTCGGTCACGGTGTGCTCCTTGGATGTGCTGGGTGACGCCTAACGAAAGGGCCTGGACCCGTGGAGGTCCAGACCCGGTTTCCTGCGGCGTGAAGCATCCAGG
>JBKPQA010000073.1:0-4978 GCA_046733835.1 Actinomycetota bacterium | reverse complement strand
CGACCACCTCGGGGTCCACTTCCACGACACCTACGGGCAGGCGCTGACCAACACGCTCGCCGCGCTCGCGGACGGCGTGACCGTCGTCGACGCGTCAGCCGGCGGCCTCGGCGGCTGCCCCTTCGCCAAGAGCGCCACGGGCAACCTGGCGACCGAGGACCTCGTCTGGGCGCTGGACGGCGCCGGCGTCGAGACCGGTGTCAATCTGGCCGCGCTCGTAGAGACGAGCGTCTGGATGGCCGAACGGCTCGGCCGCCCGTCCCCGTCCCGCGTCGTGACCGCCCTGTCATCCGGATCGTGAACGACTTCCGTCGCCCTTCGCGTGGGAAGGCGTCCACGAGCAGAGTGAGTGGCCACGTCAGCCGGCGAGCTCGGCCACGCCGGTGATCCGGTAGACCGAGAACCCGCGCTCGGTCGTCGAGTCCGCCACCCGGCCCCACGCTCTCCCGCCCTCGACACGGGTGGGGTAGAAGAGGTACCGGTCGGTGCGGCCGGTCATGTCGGCGTACCCGATCCAGACCGCCTGGTGCTCCGCCGCGGCGTCCCGCAGTGCAGCAACCGTAACGGCGGGATCGGTCGGCGCCAAGGCCGGCCGGCCATCCTCGCGGTCGGCGGCCTGGGCCGCCTCCTCGGCCGCTCGCAGCCCGCGCACCAGGCTCGACGCATACCCGGCGTCCACGGCCACGATTCGCGGTGGCGACTCCGGGCGGCGCACCGACGCCCGGCGGCGGGCCGCGACGGAGACGACGACCGAGCCGTCGGGCCGCTCCTGCACCGGCGAGTACCCCGCCTCCCGCATCATCTCCAGCAGTGTCTCTGGGTCGGCGGCGAAGGCGACCAGCACGGTCGGCGCGATCCGCCGCAACCGCAGCGCGCCGAGCGAGCGCTCGACCAGCAGCGACTCGAGGACCGACTCGTCGTCGCTGCGGATGTATGCGGTGGCGCCGCCGACCCGGGTCTGGCCGTGGCGGCGGGCGACGTCGCGGACGAGGTACTCGAGCGGCTGGGGGAGACCCGTGCGGCTCGCGCCGCGGAGAGCCTCGAGGAGCTCGTCGGCCGTCCAGCCCGCGTCGAGAGCGCGCCGCACCGACGTGGGTGTGAACCGGTGGACCGTCGCGCCGCCACGCGACTCCACGTCGGCGGTCAGCCGCATGAGCTGGGCGAGGTCGCCGTGGAGCGGCCCGGGAGCGATCGCGGTGAGATCGGCCTGGACCAGGACGTGGTCCACGGGCTCTGGCAGTTGGAGGGCCATGGCGGCGCCGACCCTTTCGGTCGCCTCGCCGGCGACCAGCGCTCGGCCGGCCGTCGACAGACCGCCACGACCCGTGACGCCAAGCCACTCCGCCTCACGGAGGATGGCGGACATGGTGTCGGCCAGCCGCCCGGGATTGCGCAGCGGTCGGCGCCACCGCAACCGGGAGAGCAGGGACTCCGTGGTCGCAACCTCGCCGGCACCGAGCTCGGCCAGCTCGGCGAGGACATCGGACCGCATGGCTCGTACCGGCGGCCAGTGCAGGTCGGGGCTGAGCGCATTGGCCGGCGAGGAGGACCCGGGCAGGCGAGCGCCGACGAGATGCGCCGCTCGGGTTGACGTGAGCCAGGCCCCGGCCAGCCGGGTCCAGCGCGCTCCGGGCGGCTCGATCAGCCACTCGTCGGCGACCGGCGTGGGGGCCCAGACCGGCACCACCTCGCCGTCGTCCGCGACGAGCCCGGCGCCGTACATCGTCTCGACCAGCCACGCCGCCCGGGTGGCGTCGACGTCGAGGGACTCCGCCAGGCGCCGCAGGTCCCGAACGGCCAGGCCGCCGGTACGGAGCACCCGAGGCGGGGCCGGACCCCAGAGCTCAATGGCCTCCTCGACGAGCGCTAGCAGGTCGCTGACCTCGCCGCCCGCCGCCGCGTCCACCCGCTCGACGCCCAGATCCGTTGTCTCGGCATCCGGCGGCGTGAGCGCGACCGACTCGTGCAGGCGCCCGCCCCGCAGCAGCAGGGCGATCTCGCGAGGAAGCAGCACGCGCGTCTCCGACTCCCCTCGGGCGCGTTCAGTCACCGTCGGCGTGACGACATGGAGCAGCCGCTGGTCAAGCAGCCACCGCACTCCCTCGGAACCCGGTGCGTCCCGGTTCACGACGCCCACCGGAGGTCCCCAGGTGAGCCGATCCAGCACGCCGCGGGCGGACTCGGGAGCCTCGGCCACCAGCGACCGGATCTCCCCGGTCGGCAGCTGTCGAGCGCCGAGCTCGACGGACGACGGACCCAGCCCCGCCGGATGGGCGCCGAGCACCTCGGGGGCGGTCCGCACGGCATAAAGGCCCTCCGGTGCCCGCCAGACCAAGGCGAGGTCCCAAAGCCGCTGCAGCTGCGCCCGGACGTCGAGGCCAGCCAGGAGCTCGTCGACCGAGCCGGAACCCGCACCGTCCCCCGCCACGACGACCGCCTCGAGGACCTGGAGATGGCCGAGGTCGAGGCCCTCGATGGCCCGCTGCACGCTGGCCCGCGTCCCAGCTCGGGCGGCGAGCGAGGTGAGGTCCGATGGCGCTGGCCGAGCCAGGTCAGGCCTGGCGAGGACCAGGGCAGTGAGCTGCTCGTCGGTGCGGCCGCGGATGTCGTCGGCCAGGCTGCGTGCGGCCGCCCCATCGAGCGACGGGCCGGCGGACATGAGGGCAACGGTAATCGTCGCTTCGGGTGACGGCCGAGCCGCCGCGGACGCCGCAGAACGGCACGCGCCCGCTGCTGATCGCCAGCAAGGGCAAGCCGTCATAGGTTGAGCCCGTGACCACCGAGGCCAGCGAGCGGTCCCGGCCCACCGGCGCGCAGTGGACGGTCCGCCGCGGCACCGACGAGCTCGTTGTCGTGGAGTTTGGCGGCGGAATCCGCAGCTACACCCGCGGCGGCGTCGACATCGTCGCGGGGTTCGGTCCGGACGAGATGTCGGTCGCCGGACGCGGCCAGCAGCTCATCCCCTGGCCGAACCGGCTCCGCGACGGGAAGTACGCCTTCGCCGGCACCGAGCGCCAGCTCGCCCTTACCGAACCGGCGAAGCACAACGCCAGCCACGGCCTGGTCCGCTGGGCCACCTGGGACCTGCTTGACCAGACCTCCTCGTCGATCACCGTCGGCCACCGCCTCCACCCGCAGCCGGGCTGGTCCTGGGTCCTCGAGCTGACCACGATTTACGCCCTCGCGGACGACGGACTGACTGTGACGACCACCGCCGTCAACGTCAGCAGCGACGACGCCCCGTTCGGCTACGGCGCCCATCCGTACCTCTCGATCGCCGACACCCCCGTCGCCGAGGTCGAGCTCGAGGTCCCGGCCGACACCTACCTCGAGACCGACCCCGAGCGACAGCTACCGGTCGCCAGTCACCCGGTCCAGGGCTCCGCATACGACTTCCGCACGAGCCGGCCGATCGGCGACCTGGCCCTCGACACCGCCTTCACCGACCTCGCCCGCGGCGCCGACGGCCGCTGGATGGTCACCCTGCGGGGGCTCGCCACCGGCGACGTCAGCCTGTGGGGCGACGAGGCGTATGCGTGGACGCAGGTCTTCACTGGGCGGGCCTATCCGCACACCGAAGGAACAACCGGAATCGCCGTCGAGCCGATGACGTGCCCGCCCGACGCCTTCAACTCTGTGACTGACCTCGTCGTACTGAGACCGGAGCAGGCGCATACCGGATCGTGGGGCATCAGGCCCTCCTGACGCGGGCCGAAACCCGCAGGCGCGCACCGTTAGGCTGGTGCGTCGCGCAGCAGCCACAGCCGAGCAGTATTACGAAGGAGTACCCGTGCCCACCGGCAAGGTCAGGTTCTACAACGCGGAGAAGGGCTTCGGCTTCCTCACGGACGACGAGGGAGGCGCCGACGTGTTCCTGCACGCCAGTGCGCTGCCCGAGGGCACGACCGCGCTCAAGACCGGGACCCGCGTGGAGTTCGGCATCGTCGAGGGGCGGCGCGGCGCCCAGGCGCTCTCGGTGAGGGTCCTCGACCCGGCCCCGTCGATCGTCGCGGCCAAGCGCGCCGCCCACCGCAAGCCGGCGGACGAGATGGTCGTCATCGTCGAGGACGTCATCAAACTCCTCGACGGCGCGTCCGAGGACCTGCGCCGCGGCCACTATCCCGACCGGAAGCGGGCCACGGCGATGTCGCGTGCGCTCCGCGGCCTCGCCGACCAGCTGGAGAGCTGAGATGGCGGAGCTGAAGGTCGACCCGACGCTCCGAGCGGCGGTCGACCTCGCGCGCTCCGCCCTCGACGGCGTGGCGGAGCCGCCGAGCGTCGGCGACCACCTGGAGATGGTCATGGACGCCGAGCGGGTCGCCACTCATTACTTTGTGTGCCTGACATCGGCGTACGTCGGCTGGCGTTGGGCGGTCACCGTCTCTCGCGCCCCGAGGCAGAAGGACGCGACCGTGTGCGAGACGAACCTCGTGCCCGGTGCGGCGTCGGTGCTGTCGCCAGTTTGGCTTCCGTATGCGGAGCGGCTCGCCCCAGGTGACCTCGGGGCCGGCGACGTCCTCCCGTTCCGCGCCGACGACCCGCTGCTCGTGCCGGGGTTCGAGGCGACGGGCGACGAGGACGTCGACCAGATGGCGCTGTTCGAGCTGGGGCTCGGGCGGCGCCGAGTCCTGTCCAGCGAGGGTCGTGAGGTTGCGGCGCAACGCTGGTACGACGGGTCCCACGGGCCGGCCGCCGACGTCGCGACCCACGCGCCCGACCGGTGCTCGACGTGCGGGTACTTCGTGCCGATGGCCGGCGCGCTCCGCGCGGTGTTCGGCGTATGCGCGAACGCCTGGTCTCCGTCCGACGGCCAAGTGGTCAGCCTCGACCACGGGTGCGGTGCGCACAGCGAGAGCGACGTGCCGCCCGACGACGCCGCGGCACACGGAGCGCCGATCGTCGACGAGTTCGCCGTCGATATCGTCCGCTGACGCTTCGATGACGTTGCCGTCGGAGGCTGACCGGCCGCCGTCGGCGC
>JBKPQA010000072.1:0-10062 GCA_046733835.1 Actinomycetota bacterium | reverse complement strand
AGCATCGCCACGCTCTCGGCCGCAGTCCCTCGGTACCGTTCCCACGGCGTGATCCCGAGGCGGTACAACCACGCATACGACACCACGGCGCTACCTCCTGCCTCGAGCGCGGTCTGGCCAAGCGTCCACGTCAGGCACCACCATCACCCCGTCGGCCTGCTGTAGTCGACGAGAACGCACAAGTGGTCCGGGCCCACGCGCACGTCGATCCGGTACGCCCCAGCAGGGCCGACCCGGATGATGCCCGGATAGAACTGCGGCGTCCCGACCACGATCGCGTCTCCGGACTTGCGGATCTGACGCTCCGTCTTGCCCGTCGGGTCGACGATGGTCAATGCCGCATCATCCTGTCCGGCCCGCTGACTGGCCACCCACAGCTTGGCTTCCGTCCGCTGTGGCGGCATCAGCAGGACGTCCTTCGTGAACGGCCCAGCCGACAGATCGCCGCGCTGGGCGTACGCATAGCCCGTGCTGTTGACGCACTCGTCCCCCGGGACCGTCAGCCCTGCCGTGGTCGTCGACACGGTGGCGGTCGGCGTCGCGACCGTCCTCGTCGTCGAGGCGGAGGGTGTGTCTAGTGCGTCGCCGTCCGTCGAGCAGCCACCCGTCGCGGCCGTCGCGGCCACGACGAGGAGAGCCACCGGAGACAGACGAGGGCGCGACCCCACGCGGCTATTGTCGGCCTTCGACTCGCTATGGAGCATCCCTGGAGGAAGTGGATCGCCAGTCGTGACTCCCAGCTTCGTCGCGAATGTGCCGTTGCCGCAGGGGCACACCGCCGGCCTCCTCGGGCTACTCGTGATGGACCACCTTGTCCCCATCCCCCGGCCAGGCCGTCTGCGCGGACAACGGCCCACCGGCGTGGTGCTCGCCCTCATCGGCACGGCCCTGAACGTCTGGGCCGTCGCGGAACGGCGGCGGATGACCACCGGCACCTTTGGGCTGGAGGAACCGGAGGACCTGGTGACGTCAGGACCGTATGCGCTCACCCGCCACCCGATGTACCTCGGCTGGGGCTTGATCCACCTCGGGATCGGTCTCGCCCGGAAGTCCACCTGGGTCCTGGTGACGCTGCCGATCGCCATCGCTGTCGACCATCGGGCCACCCTCCGTGAGGACGCCGAGTTGGCCCGCGCCTTTGGCGACGACTTCGACCGATATCGACGCCGTCGGCCCACGGTGGTCGAGCGCCTCAGCCGCCGGGCTCAGGTCGTGGCCCGGTCGCTGTAGCGTGCGGTGACAGGTGGCGTGAGCCAGGACCCCCAGGAGGACGACCGATGCCGACCGACCAGGGCCGGCTCAGCCGGGTTCGATGACGGGAACAACTGCCGTGGTGTGCCGGCGGTTCGAAGGAACCGTGGCGCTGGTGACTGGTGGCGGCTCGGGCATCGGCCGGGCCTGCGCTCAACGACTGGCCGCGGAGGGTTCCCGGGTTGTGGTCGCGGACGTCGATGCCGCGTCCGCGGCCACCACCGCCGGTGAGCTCCGCGACGCATGCGGCAGTGGCGAGGGCCATATCGCGCTCCGCATGGACGTCACCGACCGAACCTCGGTGGACCAGGCCGTGGCCGACATCGTCAGGCAGACCACCCGGCTGGACGTTGTGGTCTCGGTCGCCGGCGGCGATCTCCCTCATGGCGACGTCGAGCACACCGACGACGAGGTCTGGCGGGCGTTGTTGGACCTCAACCTCCTTGGGGCGGTACGCGTCTGCCGAGCGGCCATTCCGCATCTCAAGCGCAGCGACCGGAACCCCTCCGTCGTCATGATCAGCTCCGTCAACGCCTTGACCGGGATCGGCAGCGAGCCCTACTCCAGTGCCAAGGCCGGTCTCGGGTCGTTGACCCAGAACCTCGCCGTCTCGCTCGGCCCGGAGGGTATCCGGGTCAACGCGATCGCGCCAGGTACCGTCCGGACCCGGGTCTGGGATGGCCAGCCCGGCGGTGCGGACCGCATGACTCCGCTGTATCCGCTGGGCCGGGTCGGTGAGCCCGAGGACATCGCCGCGGCCGTCGCATACCTTGCCTCCTCCGACGCCGCTTGGGTGACCGGCGTGCTGCTGCCGGTGGACGGCGGGCTCCTCGCCGGGCGACCTCTTCCCTAACCCGGGAGGTGGAACCGGCGGATGACGTCGGCCAGCCACGGCGTCTCGACGAAGGAGAGGCCGTAGTCGGCGGCGAGCTGGGCTCCGCGCTCCGGGTCGGCGTCGCCCGACTCCAGCATCTCCACCACGGCCCGAAAGAACAGGTCGAACCCGGCCGGGCTGATGATCTCGATCATCCGAGCCGGCTCGGAGCCGGCGTTCCACATGGCGTGGGCCTCCCCGCGGGGTTTGGTGATGTAGCCCCCAGGCCCCAGCACCGCCTCACGGTCGCCGGACCGGAAGCCGATCTCACCCTGGGTGACGATGGAGAACTCGTCCTCACGGGTGTGGATGTGAGGTGGCACGAGCGAGCCTGGGGGAAACCCGTGCTCCACGACGGCAAGAGCACCGCCGGTGTCGGCACCCGAGAGCTTGAAGTCCACGGTGATGGCGCCCAGATCTCCGGTACGGCCCTCACCGGGCCGGACAACGGTGAGCGGTGGAGGGGTCGGCATGGTTCAGGGTGCCACCGACAGCACGAGGGTCAGAAGGGCGTCGGCGAGCCAGTCGCGGTAGTTGCGGGTGGACCAACCGCGGTCGATGGACATGAGATAGACGGCCGGCGACGTCAGCATCCAGACGACGTCACGCGCCCGCTCGGTCGACAACCCGGGGCGCAGCCAGCCCTGCGCGGCCCAGTGCGCGACGACGGCACCCGCTCCGATGAGTCGTTCCGCGTCGGTGGTCTCGGCGAAGTCCTCGACCTCCGCGCTGGCCCCGCGACCGGCCAGGACGACCCGAGTCAGCGGGCCGGCGCGCCCCACCAGGGTCTCGGCGAGGTCGGCGTATGCGGCAGCGGACGCGGCGGGAGTCGTCGCGGTCTGCACCGCTCGGGCCTCCGGTCGATCCGCAATCGGGATGAGCTCGTCGTCTCCGGCCATCGCCGCGTCGTAGGCCGCTTTGAGCAGACCCGCCTTGCCTCCGAAGCCCTTGTACACCGTCTCGGCGGAGACGCCCGCGCGTTCCGCGACGTCGCGGATCGTCGTGGCCGGGAAGCCCTGCTCCAGGAACAGCTGGTGCGCTGACTCGACGACCCGGCGCCGCGTCTCCCGAGCGGCTCGGGCCCGCTGGGTGGTGGGGTCCACTCGTCTCCTTCGTTGCGATCGTGGCCGGAAATGGCGCTGGACAAACGGGTTCGTTACAGCGTACTGTACTGACCTGATACAGCTAACTGTAACGAAAGGTACGACGATGACCCTCACCGATCACCGGACCCTCCGCGACGATCTCGCCGCCGCGATGGTCGACGGCATCCAAGCCATGGCGGCGGAGGACGTCGCCACGCTCGACCGCGCGATTCATCCCGACGCGGTCAACCGCGAGGCGGTCACCGAGCCGCCCGCCGCGCGAGGCAGGGGTCCCCAGGCCTATCTCGCCACCGCCCGTTGGCTCGGCTCGGCCTTCTCCGACCTGGCGTTCGGCGTCGACGAGGTCGTCGTCGAGGGCGACCTCGTCGTCACCTACGGCACCATGTCCGGCCGACACACCGGCGACTTCGTGGTCTACGCCGCGGACGGCAGCGTCGAGCGCGCCTTCGCGCCGACCGGACGCAGCTTCGAGGTCGCCCAGGCCCACTTCGCCCGGATGCGCGACGGCCAGGTCGTGGAGCACTGGGCCGTCCGTGACGACCAGGGCATGGCCGTGCAGCTCGGCTGGGTGCCACCGAGCCCGTGGTACCTGCTGCGCTGCGCCCGCGCAACGGCGCGGGCCCGGCGCGGGGCCGCCAGCGTTTAGGCGCTCCACCAGCGGGGGCGGGCCCTACGCTCACCGCTATGGAACGGCCCGAGGGCGTCCCGGCCGAGTTCGACGTCCGCACGATCGTCTATCTGCGTCGGGGGGACAATCCGCCAGATCTTGACGAGGAAGCGTCGACAGAGCTCCATCACGCCCACCTGGCGCACCTGGCCCGCCTCGGTCAAGAGGGCATCATCGCCGCGAACGGTCCGTTGCGGGACCAGTCCGATCCGACGATGCGAGGGATGTCGGTCTACACCGTCGACGTGGACGAGGCCCGGCGGCTGGCCGAGTCCGACCCCGCGGTGAAGGCCGGGCGGTTCCGCGTCGACGTCGCCCGCTGGTGCGTCTCGGCCGGCCGGATTTCGTTTCCGGAGTTTGACGGCCAGGTCGGCGAGCGAGTGCGGTTCGAGGATCTGTGAGCTTTTCGA
Organism: Actinomycetota bacterium; assembly: GCA_046733835.1. Taxonomy (GTDB): domain Bacteria; phylum Actinomycetota; class Actinomycetes; order Actinomycetales; family Dermatophilaceae; genus Lapillicoccus. The sequence continues at coordinate 5,754 of JBKPQA010000072.1, read as the reverse complement.
GCGCGGAGTCGAGCCGCATCTGGCTGAGTGGCGGCACCTAGCATGCCGGCCATGACCGGCCCGGACGCCTACCTCGCCGTGCTGGTCGCCCGAGCGCAAGAGGTGCTGGGACCGAACCTTTTCGGTGCGTATGCGGCCGGCTCGCTCGCGCTCGGTGCGTTCGACCCCCAGCGGAGCGACATCGACGTCGCGCTCGTCACGCTGGAGCCCGTGTCCGAGGCGGCGAAGCGGGACCTGGTCGCCGCCTTGCGTCACGAGGCGCTCGCCGTGCCCGCTCGCGGGCTGGAGCTCGTTGTCTACACCGGGGCTGTCGCCGGGTCGGGAACGCCCGACCCGGCTTTCGAGGTCGAGCTCAACACCGGCCCGGGTATGCGGTTCCGCGCCACCTACCGTCCGGAGGACCGACCCGTAGCCGATGGTCTGTTCTGGTACGGGCTCGACCGCAGCCTGCTCAGCCAGAGCCACGGCGCCCTGCTCGGGCCGTCGGCGAGCCAGGTGTTCGCGGACCTGACGCCGGAGGACCTTCGGTTCCTGCTCGTGGACGCCCTCACCTGGTGGCTGGGCCGGCCGGGCGAGCCGGTCGACGCGGTACTCGGCGCCTGCCGGTCCGTGGTCCGGGTCCGGGACGGTGGGTGGCTCAGCAAGGTGGCGGCGGGACAGCGGCTGCTGGAGACGGGATACCAGCCGGCCGCCGCCGTCAAGGCCGCGGTGGCGGCGCGCCTCGGCCAGGGGCCGCCGCCGTCCCGCCAGGCCGCGCGTGCCTTTCAGCGCGCCCTTCGAGACGAGATCCGCAGGACGTGACCGCTGTCGTCAGGTCAGCGCGAGGTACAGACGGAACCCGAGCAGTCCCGGGACAGCAGCGCGTCGATGAACACCTGCTTGATGTCCTGGGGGTTCGTGGCGACGTACGTCTTGCCGCCGGTCACCGCGGAGACGGCCGAGAGCGCGGCGGTGTCGACGCCCTGGCCCATGCCGACCGTGACGATGACCACCGGCTTGTTCGGGTCCTTGATCGCGTTGATCTTGGCCAGGAGCTGCTCGAGGGTGATCCCGGTGGGGTCTTCGTTGCGGCCGTCGGTGAGGAGGATGACCGAGTTGACCCGGTCCGGCGCATACGTGGACTGCATCTGCTGGTATGCGGCCAGCAGGCTGTCGTAGAGCCCCGTGCCTCCGGAGGCGCTGCTGACGAGCGCCGGAATGGCCTCACCCAGCAGCTGCCGCTGCGGCTTGCCGTCGACGCTCTCGTCGAGCGCGCGGACCGGGAGGATCTCTCGCCAGTCCTGTCCGGGTCCGCCACGGTCGAGGCCGAACGCCCACAGTCCCAGCTGTGAGGTGTTGGGGAACATCGACACCGCGGTCTGAGCGGCCTCACCCGCCAGGGCCATCCGCGTCTTGTCACCCTCGCGCTCCTTCATCGAGCCCGAGGTGTCGACGAGGGCGAGCATCCGGGCCTCGGTCTTGACGCCCCGCCAGGTCTTGGTCAGCGCCGCCTGCTGCAGGGTGCTGGCCTCGGGCAGGTAGGGCACCGCGCCGGTTGGCATGCCGGGGACCTTGGGACCGCTCGCGTCCGGACCGGGCAGGCGGAATCCCGCAGCGGCGATCGCCGCCTTGCCCGCGTCGTTGGTCAGGGCGGACCGCAGGGCGCTCAGGGCGTTCTCCGCCGCATCGGAGGCGTTCGCGGCCGTCACCAGCGTGTAGTCGTACCGCCCGGTCCCCTCCTTGGGGACGATCGCGCTGACGGCTCCGGGGCTCTGGCGCAAGTCGGCGGCGACCGCCTGCTCGGACGTCGGGAAGATCGCCGCCTTGTCCGTCTTGGCCGCCGCGAAGAGGTCGGACTCCGCCGGCATCGGAGAGTGCGACCAGGCCAGGAGCGTTCGCCCGAGCGCGATCCGCGTAGCGGGGCTGTCGCCGAGGGCGGTCGGGGCACTGAGGAGGACCAACCGGCCGCTGGTCGTCGTCTCGGGGTCGGGCAACCGGATCGGGATGCTGCCGTCGCCGGCAGCCAGGGCCGACCACGACGGGTTGGCCAGAGCCGGTCCCGCCTTGGCCGCGATCGGCGCGGGGACGGCGAAGACCAGCGGACTGGTCGCGAGTTCTTGGACGTCAGGCTGGATGGCGTCTGGTTTGGCCGCGCGCACTGCGTCGACGAAGACCGAGGAGTCGCTCACCCAGGCGGCCGGCGCGTCCTTCGCCCCGCTGGAGAACGCGGAGGCGACAGCAGCGGAAGCCGCTTCCGACACCGAGAAGGTCAGGCACGGATTCTGCTCGGTGACCTGGTCGGCCACCGTCTTCACGACCGATGTCATGCCGGGTGCGACCGCAACGCGGACCGGTTCGCTGGCGGTCGTGCAGGCAGACCCCGCCGGCCGGTCCGAGGCCGTGCTCTCCGTGGGGGACGGTGTGGCGAAGCCCGGGCCACCGTCCGACCGGCGCAGCAGGTAGTAGAGCGCGCCGGCCAGGATCAAACCCAGCACGAGGGCAACGACGACCACCACACCGGCGGGTCGCTGGGGCGGTGCCGCGGCGGAGTGTCTACCCACACTTGCTCCTTACCGGCTGGCTCCTGCCCCCACAAGAGACAGCCCGCCCTGCACTCTACGGGTCAACAGATGACCCCCCACAATCACGCGTCCTGGTTTTCCTCCGACCGCGCGCGTTGGCCTGTGAAGGGCTGCGGTGACCGGTTCAGCGGTCGTCCTCGACGCGTGCGCGATGGCGATCCGTCATCTCGGTGATGGTCTCTAAGTACCGGTGCATGAGGCGCAGCTCGCGGTCTGAGACGTCCTTCAGCTGGCGCTGACCCTCCCGGACGAGCGGTCCGTAGAACCCCATGGTCCGTTTCGTCCCCTCTGTCGTCATTCGCACGAGGACCTGCCTACGGTCCTCGTCGCTGCGGTAGCGCTCGACGAATCCCTTGCGCACCAGACGGTCCACCAAGGCGGTGGTCGCTGCCGGCGTCAGCGCCGTGGCCCGGGCCAGCTCGCCGGCCGTTTTTGGGCCGTCGGCCAGCCAGTCCAGGCACCGCAGGTCGGCCGGCCCCAACCCCAACCGGCGCCCGACGGCGTCGTCGAACGCCTGCACGCTGCGTTGATACCGCTGCATGGCCAGGCCGAGGTCGCCGAGAAGGTTGTCACGAGGGGACATCCGGTGCTAGTCTTTCGAAAATCGAAATATCAAACTTTCGTAGCAGGAGGATAACAGGATGAACGTGCTCATCGTGGGTGGCGGCATCGCCGGGCCGGCGACGGCTCTCGCGCTCCAGCACGTCGGGATCGATGCGGTCCTCCTGGAAGGTCGGGCCTGCCGCGATGCGGCAGAAGGGTCGTACTTCACGATCGCGCCCAACGGCCTGGATGCCCTCGACCTCCTCGGGGGACTCGATCTCGCGCGCGACGTCGGCTTCCCGACGACGACCAACGTCATGTACGGCGCGTCGGGTCGCCTGCTCGGTGAGATCGGACTCGGTGTCCCGCTCGCGGACGGGACGGTCGCAATCACCGCCAAGCGTTCGCTGCTAGCGGCGCGTCTCCTCGACCGGGCCGAGGGTCGCGGCGTCCAGGTGCGCCGGGGAGCCGAAGTCGTTGCGGTTTCCTCGCAGGACGGCTCAGCGACGGTGACTCTTGCCGACGGTGAGCGCCTGGCCGCCGACCTCGTCATCGGGGCCGACGGAGTCCGGTCCCGAGTGCGTCCGGCCATCGACGCCGCTGCGCCCGCCGGTCGCTACGTCGGTCTGACCAACTTCGGCGGGATCAGCCGGGGCACTCCGCTGGCGGCCTCGCTTCGCCCCGAGGCGTGGCACTTCGTCTTCGGGGCGCGCGCCTTCTTCGGGGCCCACCCGAACCCGGCCGGGGACGTCGTCTGGTTCGTCAACGTCCCCGAGCCGGAGATCAGCCGCGAGCGGCGCGCCGCCACGAGTGCCGCGGACTGGCAGCGCCGGCTCCTCGAGCTCGTCGCCGACGATGCCGGACCGGCCGCCGAGCTGGTCGCCGACGGCACCCTGGAGCTGGCCGGCGACAACACCTACGACTTGCCGCACGTGCCCCACTGGACCCGAGACCGGCTCGTCCTCGTCGGCGACGCCGCCCACGCCCCGTCGCCGAGTTCCGGCCAGGGCGCCTCCATGGCCCTCGAGGACGCCGTCGTTCTGGCGACCTCCTTGCGGGACCACGCCAGCGCTGCCGCCGACCTACCGGCCGCTCTCCACGCATACGAGCAAACCCGTCGAGCCCGCGTCGAGCGCATCGTCAAGGCGGGTGCTCGCAGTAGCGACGCCAAGACCCATGGCCCGGTAGGGCGCCGGTTCCGTGAAGCGGCGATGTCCCTCGTGTTCCGCTTTCTGGTGACGGACCGGAGCACCGCCTGGATGACCGGCTCGCGGCTCAGCTGGGACGGTCAGCGGGCGGCGTGAACGGTACCGCCACCACCAGAACAGCATCAGCGCACTGCTGACCACGTAGAACGCGTGAAGGATCCACAGCGGCCCCGGCGGCAGGCTGAAGACGTACAGCGAGTGCACAAGGTTGCCGACGTTGGCGACGACGAGGTTTCCCGCGCTGTACGACCGGAGGTCGCGGGTGCGGAACGCCTTGACGAGCATCGGCAGGTAGCTCAGCACGAAGAGCGTCGTCGACAGGGTGCCGGCGAGCACTCCGGCCTCTTGCAGCGACACGGCGGGTCACCTCCTCTCGTCCCGATTCGCTGGACGTGAGGAGCGTCGCCGAGCTGTACGCAATACGGCATCAGGGGGAGACCTCAGATTCCGGGCTTAGGCACCTCAGGTCCGGACGCACGAGACTCAGACGGTCAGCGTTACGCCTCGGGCCGGGTCGCGGGAGGATGCGGTATGCGTCGAGACACTCGGGTGTCGGGAAGGAGAGGCGGATGAGGCGCCCGGCCGTGATCGTTGCCGGCGTTCTCCTCATCGTGGTCGGCGCGGTCTGGACCCTTCAGGGTCTCGGCTATCTCCCGGGCAGCGTGATGAGCGGCGTGACGTTCTGGGCGGTCGTCGGTCCCGTTGTTGCCGTCGTCGGGCTGGTCATCATCGCCCGCGGGTGGTCGCGAGGGCGCGGCCGCCCGTCCGACGACGGTCGTCCCGGTGCCTGACAAAGAGCCGTGGGACGCGATCAGGGCCTTCTGGGACGGCGCGGCAGCCACCTTTGACGATCAGCCCGAGCACGGGCTGCTCGACCCCACCGTCCGCTCGGCCTGGAACGCGCTGCTGCGTGCCCACCTGCCCGACCCGCCGGCCGATGTCCGCGACCTCGGCTGCGGGACCGGCAGCCTCACCGTCCTGCTCGCCGCGGGGGGATACCGGGTCGAGGCAGTGGACCTGGCGCCCGCCATGGTCGCAGCCGCCCGCGACAAGATCGCGTCCGCGGACTTACTGCGACGGTCCACGTGGGGGACGCTGCCGACCCGCGCGGGCGACCCGGCGCATACGACGTCGTCCTCGCCCGTCACCTTCTCTGGGCATTGCCGGACGCCGCGGCCGCCGTCACTCGGTGGATGCGGCTGCTCCGCCCCGGCGGACGGATGGTGCTCGTCGAGGGACGGTGCTGGACCGGCGGCGGCCTCAGCGCGCAGGAGATCCGCCGGCTCCTGATCCCGTATGCATCCTCGGTCGAGACCACGTCACTCACCGACCCGACGCTGTGGGGCGGGCCCGTCTCCGACGAGCGCTATCTCTGCGTCGCCCTGCCCGCTTGAGCAGGGCGATGCTCTGGTCGAATGGCCCCGTGCGACGCGACGTCTCGG
>JBKPQA010000071.1:0-2346 GCA_046733835.1 Actinomycetota bacterium | reverse complement strand
GTCCACACCGGGGACACCGACCCGGACGGGACCCAGGTCATGGACGCGCCGTCGGGCACGGAGGTGCTCGGTGCCGCATACGCCGACTACCCGGCCGCCGGGTACGAGCCGGCCGGCTACGACCCCGCGTATGCCGATCCGGGGCCCTACGAGCCCTACCCGCCGCGGCAGGAGCCGGAGAAGAAGCGCCGGGGCCTCGGCTTGTGGTGGATCCCGATTCTCGTGCTGCTGGCCGCCATCGGCTTCTTCGCCTGGGCCTACGCCAGCAACAGCGGCAGTCCCGCGGCGACCGTGACCACCGTGACGCAGACCGCGCCAGCCCCCACGACGACGACCGCAGCGCCCCCCACCACCGTCACACCGTCGCGGCCCACGACCACCACGACAACGCAGGCCACGACCACCGGACCCCGACAGGTCAACATCAACAAGAAGGACTACGTGGGCAAGTCGTTCGGCGAGGCCAAGGGCATCCTCGTCGCCGCCGGATGGAAGGACGAGCAGATCAAGCAGGAGACCAAGGCGGACAAGGAAGATGCGGGGACGGTTCTCGACATCAAGCCCACTGGGACGATCAACGTGGGAACTCCGATTACGCTGACCGTTTCGGACGGCAGTGCGACGGCAGGCCCCAAGAAGACCACAGAAGGCGGCGATGGCTCGGGAGACTGACCCGATGCGAGCCCGCGCGTGACTGGGCCTCGCCTGCTCGGCGGCCGGTACGAGGTCGGCGACCTTCTCGGACGAGGGGGCATGGCCGAGGTCCATCTCGGCCACGACACGCGGCTCGGCCGCCCGGTGGCGATCAAGCTGCTGCGCTCCGACCTGGCGCGTGACGCGAACTTCCTGACCCGGTTCCGCCGCGAGGCGCAGGCCGCCGGTGGCCTCAACGACCCCAACATCGTGGCGATCTACGACTCCGGCGAGGAGACCACGACGGACGCGGGCGGCGCCGCCGTGCCGCAGCCGTACATCGTCATGGAGTACGTGGACGGCGAGACGCTCCGGGAGAAGCTGCAGCGGGAGAATGTCATCGCGCCGTCCGAGGCGGCACAGATCGTCGAGGGCGTCCTCGCCGCGCTGGCCTACAGCCATCGGATGGGGTTCGTCCACCGCGACATCAAGCCGGCCAACGTGATGATCACGCGGTCGCGCGATATCAAGGTGATGGACTTCGGGATTGCCCGGGCGGTGGCCGACACCTCCGCGACGATGACCCAGACCCAGGCGGTCATCGGCACCGCACAGTACCTCTCGCCGGAGCAGGCCCAAGGTCTTCCGGTCGACGCGCGCTCCGACCTCTACTCGACCGGGTGCCTGCTGTTCGAGCTGCTCACCGGTCGCCCGCCGTTCGTGGGCGACTCACCGGTCTCCGTCGCATACCAGCACGTCGGGGAGCGACCTCAGCCGCCGTCGAGCTTCAACCACGACGTGCCAACCGCGTACGACCACATCACGCTGCACGCGCTGGAGAAGGAGCGGGAGCGCCGGTACCAGAGCGCCACCGAGTTCCGGAACGACCTCATCGCCGCGCGGGAGGGCCGGCCGCTCAGTGCCGCCGCGGCCGCCGCCACCGTGGGCGCGGCCGCGGCGGTCGGCGCCATGGGAGGCGACGAGGCGACCCAGATGCTCGGGACGAGTCGGCAGTCCGACCTCATCCCGCTCGACGACAGCCCCGAGGAGCTCGAGGGTCGCCGGAACGGACGGCGCCCGGGTTGGGTGTATGCCTTGATCGTCGGGGCCGTCGTGCTCCTTCTCGCCGCGGCGACGTGGGCGGGGATCGCCCTGTTCGCGCGGCAAGGCCCGGAGCAGGTGGCGGTCCCGAACCTCGCCGGCCTCAACGAGACGGCGGCCCAAGCGGCTCTCTCGCGGGCTCAGCTCAAAGCTCAGGTGCAGAACAAGCCCAGCGCGACTGTCGCCAAGGGCCAGGTCATGGGGCAGGACCCGGCGGCAGGCACTCAGGTGGCCGTGCAGTCGACGGTGACCGTCGACGTGTCCACGGGTCCCGACTCAGCGGCGATCCCGAACGTGGTCGGCTTCACTCAAGAGGCCGCCACGACCGCGTTGCAGGGCGCCGGGTTCTCCGTCGGGACGATCCAGCAGGTCGACGACAACGCGCAGGCCAAGGGGAACGTTCTGGGCACCGACCCGGCGGTGGGCGCTGTCACCCCGTTTTCGACGCCGATCACCCTGAAAGTGGCGACGGGCAAGGTCGCCGTGCCTGACGTGCGGACCAGGAGCTTCGGAGTAGCGCAGGAGACACTCCAGAAGGCCGGGCTCAACTCGCAGATCCAGCAGGTCGATGACGCCAAAGCGATCGAAGGCACGGTCCTCGACCAGACGCCG
>JBKPQA010000070.1:0-6815 GCA_046733835.1 Actinomycetota bacterium | reverse complement strand
AGGCATTGAGATCACGAGTGATGAGTTCTCGCGTGCGTGCCGCTCCCTCGCCGAGCGAGGCGCCCGCACGCGCCCCCAGCCGGGCTCCCTCGGACGCGTCGGAGATCAGCGCGTTACGGACGTAGAGAAGCAGCGCGAGCTGAAATACCCCCATACCGAGGAGCACGACGAGGCCACCGACCATGGTGAACTCCGCGATCGACGAACCGCGATCGCGGTGCTGAGAGGTGGCGGTTCGGGCACCCGCAGGCGCACGCCCGGCGCGTCGGCGGGCGGCTGCGCGTCGAGGTGCGTCACTCCGACGCACCTGGTGTCACTTCCCGCTGACCTTGCCCAGGGCGTCCTGGAACATCTGCGTCAGCGTTGGACCGGCCAGCAGCCAGATGGCCGAGACGAGGCCGGCGGTCATGACGGTGATGAGGACCCACCCGGGGACGTCGCCGCGGTCCCGCCGGTCGTGCCATCGAAGCGCGGCGGTATGCGTGTGTACCCGCAGGAGGGCGGCGAGTCGGAGGATGGTTCTGGTCACGGGCGCTCCTCGGTTTCCTTGACCCTGGTAGTGATTGGTCGGTTCAGACGGCGAGCCGCAAGAAGGCGACGCCGGGATAGATGGCGAACAGGACGGTCACGGGCAGGACCAAGAACACGACCGGAACCATCATCGCGATCTCCTTGCGCCCGCCCTCCTCCATGACGGCGCGACGACCTGACTCCCGGACGTCCTGGGCCTGGGCGCGAAGGACCTCGGCGAGCGGCGTACCGCGCTCGACGGCGACGACGATCCCGTCGACGAAGCGCGACAGGCTGGGAAGCCCCGTGCGGTCGGCCAGTCCCTGCAGTGCCGTAGGCAGGTTGGCGCCGGCACGAGCCTCAGCGAGGCAGGCGCCTAGCTCGGTCGAGAGCTCCCCACGCGACAACCGGCATACCCGATCGAGCGCACCGGTCGCTCCTTCGCCGGCGCTGACCGCGAGCGCGAGCAGCTCGGCAATGGTGGGGAACTCGGCCAGCATGCGGCGCTCGCGCTGATTGGCCGCGCGGGTAAGCCACAGGTCCCGGGCGACGATCCCCGCTCCGGCGAAACAGACGACGAGCAGGACGACCGGCAAGGCCGGGGCGCCCCGGAAGACCATGGCCACCGTGCCGAGGAGGACACCGACCAAGGCGCCGACGACGCCCCAGACCACCTGCTCCGCGCGAAACCGCTCGACGTCCGGCGGCATTCCCGCCCGCAACAGCCTCCGGCGGACTGAGGCGGCGCCCCCCAACATGCGTTCGACGCCACGGGCCAGGTCAGTGAGGACGGGACGAAGGACGCGAGCAGCGCCAGTGACCGACACCGAGTCACTTCGCGTGAGGAGGCGCGACGGACGCGGGGTGTCCCGCAGGTAGGGCTCCATCCGCTCGATCAGTCCCGGTCGCCGGGCCACGGGAAGTCCGGCGACGATGAGGGCCACGCCGAGCCCCACCACCGCTCCGGCTAGCGCGCCAGCCCAGCTCCAGCTCAGTGTCGGCAGTGACGACAAGGGACTCACCGGAGTACCCGTTCTTCCTGCGGCAACCGGCCGATCCGCACCATCAGCCGGTATGCGACGACCGTCACCCCCGCTCCGACCAGCAAGACGACTACTCCGACCGGCGAGCTGTAAGCCTGCAACGAGTCGCGCTGGAAGGACATCATGGCGAGCACGATCCACGGTGCGGCACTGGCGAGCCGGGCGGCATTGATGGTCCAGCCCTGGCGGGTCTCGAGCTCCGCGCGCGTCCGGGCATCCTCGCGCAGGAACGTCGACAGAGTCCGCAGCAGACGTCCGAGGTCAGAGCCTCCCACCTCGCGGGCGATCCGTAACGACTCGACCAGGCGGTCACCGACCGGGTCGGCCAGCCGGTCCTTGAGCCGGTCGAGGCAGTCCTTGAACCGGCCCGTCGTCCGGTAGTCCTCGGCGAACGCTGCGAACGCCGGCCGCAGCTCCTCAGGACCGCGGATAGCCAGCTGGCTCAGGGCTTCCGGCAGCGCCAGACCGGCGCGGACACCCGAGGCGATGTTGTCCACCGCGTCCGGCCAGAGGTCACGAAGCTGAGCACGACGGGACCGAGCTCGCATCCGTACCAGGGCGATGGGCGCCCACGCAGCCATGACGCCGAAGCAGAGCGCGATGGGCACCACTCGGGTGGTCGCCTGCATGAACGCGAACACGAGGAGACCCGCTAAGAGGCATGCCGTCAGCACATTGCCCGGACTGACGCTGGCATACCCCGCCTGGGTGATGTCGTCCTGGAGGCGGGCCCGCATTCCGGTTCGCTGGGAGCCGGCCCGTGATTCGTCCCGCGGCCAGAATGACCACCAGATACAGAACAGCCCGATCCCGATCAGCAGCCCCACGCCGACCCCACGCATCAGGTCTCCTGCGTCAGCAAGGTACTCAGGTCGTAGCCGGCTCGTTCGAACCGCTCGGAGTGCGGCGGAAACCCATCGGCGCGGGTCAGCCGACCAGCGCGCGTGACGAAGAGGTCGGCGATCTCGACGACGTCACCCTCCACTCGTCCCGGTATGCCGACGATCTCGTGCACGCGACGGACGCCGTCGCGGTCAATCGCCTGATGGATCACGATGTCGACCGACGACGCGACCGTCGGGACGACGAACCGTGATCCGACGTTCTCTCCGGCCAGCAACGGGAGAGTGCACATCTTGACGATCGCCTCACGCGCGGAGTTGGCGTGGACGGTACACATCCCGGGAACACCACTGTTGAGGGCGATGAGGAGGTCGAGCGACTCGGCCTGGCGGACCTCTCCGACGATGATCCGGGACGGCCGCATGCGCAGCGCCTCCTTGACGAGTCGACGCAACGGGACCTCACCGGTGCCCTCGAGGCTCGGCTGGCGGCACTGCATACTCGCCACATCGCGGAGCGGGATCTTCAACTCGAAGACCTCTTCGCAGGTCACCACCCGCTCGCGAGAGGGGATCGAGGCGGCCAGGCAGTTCAGCAGCGTCGTCTTGCCGGCCTGGGTGCCGCCGGCCACAAGGACGTTCAGGCCCGAGACGACGCAGGCCTCCAGGAAGCGGGCCGCCTGAGAACTGAGGGTGCCCAACCGGACGAGATCCTCGAGGTGGTCAGCGCGCACGACGAACTTGCGGATGTTGACGTGCCAGTGGTCGCGGGTGATGTCGGGGATCACGACGTGCAGCCGCGATCCGTCGCTGAGCGTCGCGTCGACGAACGGCGAGGACAAGTCGACGCGGCGCCCGGACGTCCGCAGCATCCGCTCGACGAGGTCGCGGACCTCGTCGGGCGTCAGGATCGTCGTGGTGAGCTCGGCCATTCCGTGGCGGGCGACGAATACCTTCGACGGCTCGTTGACCCAAATCTCCTCGACCGTGGGGTCGTCGAAGTAGGGCTGCAACGGGCCGAACCCGGCCACCGTGTCGAGGACCTGCTTGGCCGTTTCCTGACGGTCGACGAGTACCGGCAGGCCGCCGTGCAGCGACCGCTCGTCGTAGTCCGAGATCACATCGTGGACTAGGCGGCCGACCTCGGCCGGATGCCGCGTGGGGTCGAGACCGGTGCGGCGGATGAGCTCGCGGACCTCCCCCTCCACCACGCGCACGGCGTCCGTCACAATGCCCCTCCCCCGCCCCGTCAGCTCGCCCGCCATACCGCCAATGACTCGGGTGATCCTAGGGGCAGGTCAGGGCGTACAGGGCAACGCGCCCACAGGTTCTTGTCGTCTGTGGACAACGCGGTCGGAGTGACGGTGGGAAGCGCTGTGATGGCAGCGAGGAGGTCCACATGCGCATCCAGCTCACGATCCGCGAGCCAACCGCTGTCCCCCCAGACCGCGAGGTCGTCGTGGATTGCGCGACGGGTACCCGGGCTGAGGAGCTGCGCGCCGCCCTGGCGGCCAGGGAGCTCACGGTCGCGGGTCGCTCCGTCCCTGATACATCGCTCGTGGGGTGTCCACCGCTTCTGGATGGGGCGCTCGTCACCATCGACGCCCCCGCATCGGGTCGACCTGTGACGTCAGCATGGGAGCTTTGGGTGCTCGAGGGGCCGGATGTCGGCCTTCGGTTCCCGCTGACGACTGGTCGCTCAGTCATCGGGCGCGCCGAGGAGGTGGCAATCCTTCTCATGGATCAACAGGTCTCTAGACGACATGCGGAGCTCGGGGTTGGACCCGGTGCGCAGGTGACCGTCAGGGACCTCGGAGGCGGTAATGGGACGTCTGTATGCGGCAGACGTCTGGACGGCTCCCCCGTGCCCCTCAGGGTCGGTGACACCGTGGAAGTCGGTGCGAGCCGACTGCAGCTGAAGAGGACGGCGCGCAACGCCGGTCACGAGCAGCCGGACGGCGAGGGGCACCTCCTCGTGTCTGGCGCGGACCGCGGCACCGTACCAACGCCTGAGGAGATCTCCTTCCCAGACCTTCCTACAGAGGCGCCACGGATGCGGTTTCCGCTGATCGCGCTGGCGGTTCCGCTCCTCTTGGCCGCGGTGCTGGCGGCGGTCATGCGGTCGCCCACCATGCTCCTCTTCGGATTGACCGGGCCTGTGTTGTCGGTTGCGACCTGGCTGGCGGAACGCCGGAAGAACCGCGTGAGGCAGCGGAGCGGTCCAGCGCATCTGGCCGCGGTCGCCGAGGCTGAGGTGGCGCTGGCCCAGGCCGTGTCTCGAGAGCTCGCGGTGCTCGAGCTGGCCCACCCCCCACTGTCAGGAGTCTTGGCCGTGGCCGAGACGAGGTCGGGATCGCTCTGGCGGGGCAGTGGCGCCGAAGTCCGTATCGGCACGGGTGCGCTCGCGTCGAGCGTGGTACTCACGGGTGACACCGCGCCCGTCCCGCCAACGCACGACCGCGCGCCGGTGACGGTTGACCTGGCGTCGGTCGGCGTCTTTGGAATCCATGGCGACCGGAAGCGAGTCATTTCCTCGATGGTGGGGGCGCTGAGCCGGCTCGCTACGGGGCTGCCGCCGAGCAGGCTTCAGATCGACGTGGTGGTGAGTGATGCGGCGCGCTTGAGCGAGTGGGACTTCGCGAGCCGGCTGCCACACACCCGAACTGTCGCCGTGGCACACGACGCGGGCGCGCTCGTCGACGACCTGGTCGCCGAGATCGTGAGACGGGAGGATGCCGATCGGGTTCGGGCCCCGCCACGGCGTCCCCTCGTGGTCGTGGTGGTCGACAGGTGGCCCACGGCATTGTCGGGACTGGGCGACGTCGCTAGGCGAGGCCCGGCGTTGGGGGTGGTGCTGGTCGCACTCGCAGAGTCCCGTTCGGGTCTGCCGTCAACCTGTGGGGCGGTCTTGTCGGTGTGGCGGGACGCCGGGCGGTTGTCGACCGGTGGTCACTCGGTCGCCCTCGTACCTGACCTCCCCGGAGGGCGATGGGCGCGACGGTTCGCCCGTGCACTGACGCCACTGCGCGAGACGCCCCAAGGAGCAGAGACCGAGGACCTTCCGCGCTCCGTTCGATTACTCGACCTCGTCGATGACCCGGACAGCGGAGCGTTGGGACAGCGGTGGGCGCAGGACGGGTCGTCCACGGGGGTGGTTCTCGGCGTTGCCGCTTCCGGTCCGCTGGTCGTGGACCTCGTCACGGACGGTCCGCATGTCCTGGTGGCCGGCACGACCGGAGCCGGGAAGTCGGAGCTGCTCCAGACCGTGGTCTGTTCGCTGGCCCTGGGAAACCGACCGGACGAGATGACCTTTCTACTCGTGGATTACAAGGGCGGCGCCGCGTTCCGAGGGTGCGCACAGCTTCCGCACGTCGTCGGGGTCGTGACCGACCTCGACGGGCACCTGACCGCCAGAGCGCTCACCTCATTGACCGCAGAACTTCATCGGCGCGAGCGGCTGTTGGCGGAGGTGGGGGTTTCCAGCGTGGAGGAGTACGGCCGGGAGCGAATCCGGCACCCCGAGCTGCCGCGGCTGCCACGTGTCGTCATCGTCGTCGACGAGTTTCGGATCCTCGCCGAGGAGCTCCCCGACTTCGTCCACGGCCTCGTCCGTCTTGCGGCTGTCGGACGCTCGCTCGGAGTGCATCTCGTGCTGGCGACGCAGCGTCCCGGCGGCATCGTGTCCGCCGACATTCGGGCCAACGTCAGCCTGCGGATCGCCCTTCGGCTGAGAGACCGCGCAGATTCCATCGACGTCGTGGATGCGCCCGACGCGGCGTCCATCGAGGCGAGCATGCCCGGGCGGGCCAGCGTCCGAGGCGCGACGACGCCGCTTACGCGATTCCAGTCGGCGATGGTGACCTGCGGGCCGCGGGCGAGAGCACGGCTGACCGTCACACCGGTGGCGTCGGGGGGAGTCACCTCCCGTACCAGCCTGTTGGCGGGGAGAGCCATCGATGTTGGCACCCACTCGTCACTCCACGTGGAGGCGCCCGTCGGCGGCCGTGACCTCGACCGGATTGCCACCGCCAGTCGGGAGGCCGCGCGAGCGTTGAAGATCGCGGATCCGCAGTCGCCGTGGCTGCCTCCCCTGCCGCACGTCCTCGGCTTCCAGTCTCTGCAGCCCCCGAAGAAGGGTGCCGTGCCCCTGGGTCTGGAGGACCACCCGACCGAACCGGCTCAGACCCCGTGGTCCTGGTCTCTCGATGGACACCTCGGCATCGCCGGTGGTGCCCGGAGCGGTCGGACGACGGCGGTGTTGACCGTGGCCGCTCAGCTGGCCGGTTCCTTCTCGCCGTCAGAGCTTCACCTGTACGCCATCGGTCCACCGGCTCTTGGGCCCCTGACCGCTCTACCCCACGTCGCCGTGGTCGCGGACCTGGACGACCTCGACCACGTCCGGCTCGTCGTCGAACGTCTC
>JBKPQA010000069.1:0-5404 GCA_046733835.1 Actinomycetota bacterium | reverse complement strand
GGGGTGACATCCGCGGTATCGGTGCCGGCTGCCGCCGGCATCCCGGTCACCCACCGCGGGATCACGGCGTCGTTCGTCGTCGCCTCGGCGCACGATGGCGCCACCGCTGCTCTCGACGCACTGCGCGACGCTCCGGTGACGTCGACGGTCGTCCTTCTCATGGGGATCACCGCGCTCGCTGACACAGCGCGGCGGCTGGTCGAGTCGGGTCGGCCGCCTACGACGCCCGTCGCCCTCGTCGAGTCCGGCTGGACGCCGGCGCAGCGCACGACGGTGACGACGCTCGAGGAGGCGGCCGAGGTGGCCGAGCGGGAGGGGGTCCGGTCCCCAGCGGTGGTCGTCGTCGGGGACGTGGTTCGGGTCCGCGAGCAGGTCGGGGACCTCGTGCCGCGGAGCCTCTTCGCCGACGCGGCACCGAGCCTCGTGCTCCTCGCACACGGGTCACCGGACCCTCGTCATGCGAAGGGCGTCGAGAAGGTCGCCCAGCAGGTGCGGCGACGCTGGCCAGGGTCGGTGCACGCCGCATACCTCGACCACCACCCGCCGTCGGCGACGGACGTCGCGCAACGGCTCGAAGGTGGTGTACTCGTCCCGCTGCTGCTGACCACCGCGTACCACGTCAGGACCGACGTGCCTGAAGCCGCCGCCGCCATGGATGCTCTCGGGCGAGGTCACTACGAAGTAGCCGGCGCGCTCGGCCCGGACCCGCTGCTGTTCGCGGCTGCCGACGAGCTACTCGCCCGAGCGGGGTTCGGGCCCGACCCGCATACCGGAGTCGTCCTCTTCGCCGGTGGATCGTCCGATCGCGAGGCGATCAGCACGATCGACAAGGCAGTCGCCGGCCGGGCCGCCGCGGGGTGGGGGCCGTGGGCCGTGGCCGCGCTGGCCGGCGGCGACGAGATCGACGTCGTGGTCGACCGGTTGCGCGCCGACGGTGCCGAGCGCGTCCTCGTCGTCACGTACATGGTGGCGGACGGGGTGCTGCGGGACCGGATGGTCACCTACGCCGAGAAGGCCGATGCCGAGGTCGTACCCGGCAGCCTCGGCGAGACAGACGCCCTGGCCGACCTCGTCGTACACCGGGCCCGCGAGGCGCTGGCCACCGGCCGGTAGCCTGCGCGCGTGCCCGACCACCCCGGACTGCGGGTCCAGCACGACGGACCGGTCCTCACCCTGACGCTCGCGAATCCCGAGACGCGCAACGCCCAGACGCCGTCCCTGTGGCTTGCCCTGGCGGAGGTGGGGGAGTCGCTGCCGACCGAGGTGCGGGTCGTCGTGCTCCGAGGCGAGGGCGCCTCGTTCTCGGCCGGGCTGCACCGGCAGATGCTCGCCCCAGGCGGTATGCCCGGCGAGCCCGACATCCTCGCGCTGGCCACGTCTGACGGCCTCGACGAGACGATCGCTGCCTTCCAGCGTGGGTTCGGCGTCTGGCGCTCCGTGCCCGCGGTCGTGGTCGCCGTCGTGCGCGGGCACGCCGTCGGCGCGGGGTTCCAGCTCGCGCTCGCCGCGGATCTGCGGCTGCTCGCGGACGACGCCCAGCTCTGTATGCGTGAGGTGCAGCTCGGGCTCATCCCGGACCTCGGCGGCACCGGGCCACTCGTTCATCTAGTGGGGTACGCCCGGGCGCTGGAGATCTGCTCGACGGGTCGATTCGTCGGTGCGGGGGAGGCGGCCGCGATCGGACTGGCGACGGCGGTGGTGGCCGGGGATGAGCTCGACGCGGCGGCCGACGACCTCGTGGCGGCGCTGTTGGCGGCACCCGTCGATGCGCTCAGGACCTTGAAACCATTGCTGCACAAGGCGATCGACGCGACGGCCGACCAGCAACTCGCCGCGGAGCGGGCGGCTCAGGCCGGTCTTCTCCGCTCCCTGGCTCGGACCGCGGGAAAGTGAGTGCCCGCGAGCTGTCGGCGCGGCGGAATAGCGTGCTCGGGACGTGGTGTTGAGCCAGAGGTCCGCGAGGAGGTGACGCCGTGAGCATGTCGGGCTGGATGGTCATGCGATCCATGACCCGCGATTCCGACGTCGTCGACCGCCGGCTTACTCCCGGCACCACCCGCCGAGTGCTTGGTTACGCGCGGCCGTTCCTCCGGCCGATCATCGTCTTCCTCGTCCTCGTGGTCGTCGACGCGTTCGTCATGGTGGCGGTGCCGCTGCTGCTGAAGGACATCGTCGACGACGGTGTCACGCCGAAGGACTCGAGCGTCGTCGTCCGGTTGTCGCTCATCGTCGCCGCCCTGGCGATCGTGGACGCCGGGCTCACGATGCTGCAGCGGTGGTACTCATCGCGAATCGGCGAGGGTCTCATCTACGACCTGCGCACTGAGGTCTTCTCCCACGTCCTGCGCCAGCCCATCGCCTTCTTCACACGCGCGCAGACCGGGTCGCTGGTCAGCCGGCTGAACTCCGACGTCATCGGCGCGCAGGCGGCGTTCACCTCGGTACTGTCCAGCGTCGTCAGCAACATTGTTTCCCTGGTTCTCATCGTCGCGGCGATGCTGACGCTGTCGTGGCAGCTCACCCTGGGGGCTCTGCTGCTCGTGCCGTTCTTCCTCATCCCGGCGCGGGTGATGGGAAAGCGGCTCGCCGGGCTGTCCAACCTCCAGATGAACCTCAACGCCGACATGGGCAGCCGGATGACCGAGCGGTTCAACGTCGCCGGCGCCCTGCTGGTCAAGCTCTTCGGCAACCCCAAACGGGAGGATCGGGAGTACGCCGAGCGGGCCGGCAAGGTACGTGACGCCGGCGTGCGAATTGCCATGAACCGCACCGTGTTCATGGTCGCCCTCGGCCTGGTCGCCGCCCTCGCCTCGGCGATGGTTTACGGGTTCGGCGGAGTTATGGCCGTCAACGGGACGCTCACGGTGGGGACGCTGCTCGCCCTCGCCGCACTGCTCGCCCGGCTGTATGCGCCGCTCACGGCGATCTCCAACGTCCGGGTCGACGTCATGACCGCCTTGGTGTCGTTCGAGCGGGTCTTCGAGGTGCTCGACCTCCAACCGTTGGTGACGGAGAAGCCCGACGCCCGGTCCCTTCCGGACGGCCCGCTGGGCATCGACGTGCAGCATGTGTCGTTCCGCTATCCCTCAGCCGACGAGGTCTCGCTGGCCTCGTTGGAGTCCACCTCGTCCGGGGACCGCGGGGCGGGAGAGTCGGTGCTCCACGACGTGTCGTTCTCGGTGGCGCCCGGCCAGCTCGTCGCCCTCGTGGGACCGTCCGGCGCGGGCAAGACGACGATCACGGCGCTGGTGGCACGGCTCTACGACCCGGGCATCGGCACCGTGCGGATCGGCGACGTCGACCTTCGGGACGTGTCCATGCAGTCGCTGCACGACTCCGTCGGCGTCGTCACACAGGAGGCCCACCTCTTCCACGACACCATCCGAGCGAACCTCGCATACGCCCAGCCGGAGGCGACTGAGGAGGAGATGCGCGCGGCGCTCGCGGCAGCTCAAGTGCTGCGCCTGGTCGACAGCCTGCCCGAGGGGCTCGACACCGTGGTCGGCGACCGCGGGCACCGCCTGTCCGGCGGCGAGAAGCAGCGTCTCGCGATCGCCCGGCTTCTGCTCAAGGGTCCGCGGGTCATCGTTCTCGACGAGGCCACCGCGCACCTCGACTCGGAGTCTGAGGTCGCCGTCCAGCGGGCCCTCGACGCCGCGCTCGCCGGTCGGACCTCGCTGGTCATCGCACACCGCCTTTCCACCGTCCGCGGCGCCGACCTCATCCTCGTCGTGGACGACGGCCGCATCGTGGAACGCGGCCGCCACGCCGAGCTCCTCGCCCGGCGCGGCCTCTACGCCGATCTGTACGAGACCCAGTTCGCCACCGAGCTCGAGGCGGCGGCCTCGGGTCAGTGACGCGTCAGGCCAGCCGGTTCGCCAGTGCGGCGTACTGACCGAGCAGCAGGTCCCACTCGCTGAACCGGGCCCGTCCCGCGACGTTGGCCGGCGTCCAGCCGCCGTGGGCGAACCGCACGCGGGTCCCACCCACGTGTTTCGCCAGCTCGAACGTCACGTCCAGACGGCTCGGGTACGCCGGATCCTGGGCCAACGCAAACGACTGGGCGAAGTGCCGTCCCGGCTCCCAGACGAGAACGTCGCCGAAACGGTATGCGTCGCCGCTCTCGGTCAGCATCGTGACCTCACCGCCCACCCGGGGCTCGACCCGGATCCCGCGGAGCGGGCCGGGAGAGTATGCCTCCCGAGGCCACCACTCGCCGAACCGCGCCGTGAAGACCTCGAACGCCTGCGCCGGTGGGCAGGCCACCCAGACGTGTAGGACGATCGGCGCCGCCGCCTCCGACGGTCGAGGGTCCGCCTCGATCGACGCCGTGGCCGCCGCGGGCTGGTTGGACTCGAGGAACACGATCCGGTTGCTGAACGGGTCGATCACCGTGACCACCCGTCCCCAGGGGCGGTCCTCGATGCCCGGGTTCGCGTACGCATACTCCTTGGCCTTGAGCGCGAGCTGGAGGTCGAGCGCGTCGGCGACCGGGACGAGCACGCCGCTGCCGGGGCTCGCGTCGCCGTGGTGGCCGCTGAGATGGATGCGCGCATCGCCGCGGGAGAGCTGGGCGTAGATCGGCTCGTGGCCGCCGGTGTCGTTTCGCCAGTCCACCCGGAAGTCGAGGTAGTCGACGTAGAACGCCAGGGCCGCTGACTCGTCGAAGATGCGCAGGATCGGCACAACGTGGCCGTCCGCGGCGGGTCTCTCGGCGGCGAGGGTGTTCCAGTCCCGGACGCCCAGCTGACGGGCGACCAGCTCGAGCGCCTCGCTGTGAGTGAGAATGACGTCGCGATCGGCCAGAGCGCTGCGGAGATGGCGCGCCATCGCCTTGGGATCGGGAGATGTGATGCTCATGATGCGGCTCTTCCCGGCGGACGGTGGTCCAGGTGCCTGCGTTGCTGAGAGCGGGTCCGCCCAGATCGTGAGGGCGCATCGCTGGCGTTGAGGGTGGTGCCGTAAACGGGGCATTCACCATCCCCGAAGGGTGCAGGCGGCGGGCTGCCCAGGCCACCGTCATCGTATCGCCACTACCGTGGCGCGATGGGTGACGTCGACGCCTACCTCGAGAGCCAACCTGCTGACGTCCGCGCCGCGCTCGAGCGCGTCGTCGACGTCGTGCGCGAGGTCGCGCCGGACGCGGAGCAGGGAACGAGCTACGGCGCACCGGCTTTCCGATTCGGCGGGCGACCACTAGTGGGTTTCAAGGCGTCCAAGGACCAGCTGAGCCTGTTCGTATTCGACCCGGAGATCATTGATCGCGTCCGTGACCGGCTCCATGGCTGTCGGGTGACCAAGGGGCTGGTCGCATTCACGCCAGACGCCATACCGCCGGACGAGGTGATCCGCGACATGGTCCGGTACCGCCTCGCGGCGCTGACTGACTAGGCGTCCTCCTCGT
>JBKPQA010000068.1:0-4122 GCA_046733835.1 Actinomycetota bacterium | reverse complement strand
CGCAGGCGTATCGCCGGCGGCCGCTCGAGAGGTCCTCACCGACGAACAGCGGCTCGACGAGTGGGTCCTCCTCGGCACCCGCCGAGCCGCCGGCATCCCCGTCGACGGCCTGGAGCCGGCCGGTCGGGACGCCGTGGCGGGATTGGTCGCGGACGGGCTCGTCGACGGGCGGTCGGCCGTGGGGGACCGGCAGGTACGGCTCACGCGGCGGGGACGACTGCTCGCCGACACCGTCGTGCGCCGGCTCCTCGCATAAGGAGCCGGCGCACGGGAGGCGCGTCAGTGCAGGATGCGGATCTGGAACGGGTACTTGTAGACCTCACCCTTGCTCGCCTTGACCGCACCGATGATGTGGAAGACGAAGATGAGGATGTTCGCGATGAAGAACAGCACGAGGGCCACCGGGGCGAGAACGATCGTGAACAGGCAGATCCACGCCACGATGTTCATGATCCAGAGGCCGACGTTGAAGTTGAACGAGCCGGCCGCCGCCTGACGGACGAGCGGGCTGCGGTCCTTGTAGATGAACCAGATGATCAGTGGGCCGGCGAAGCTCAGCCATCCGGCCGTGATGATTGCGGCGATGATGGCCGACAGGTGGGCCAGGATGCTGGCGGTCTTCTCCTCACCCGTGGCGGGCAGGTGGCCCGAGGTGGGGCCGTAGGGCTGGTTGGTCATGGTCTCCCCTGAGAGGTTTGTGATGACACCGGTGTGACGTCGTGGCCGGCTCGGTTGTTCCACGGTAGGGCCGGTTTCAGGGTCCGGTCAGGGTGCCTCCGGAGCCGTCACGAAGTCGAGAAGCTGCTCGACGCTCGCGAGCAGGGACGGTTCGAGGTCGGCGTAGGTGCGCACCCGCCCCAGGATCCGCTTCCACGCCAGCGCGATGTCCGCCTGCGTGTCGTGCGGCCAACCGAGGGCTTCGCACATGCCGTGCTTCCAGTCCCGACCGGGCGGGACCTCCGGCCAGGCGTGGAGCCCCAGTCGAGCCGGGCGCACGGACTGCCAGACGTCGACGTACGGGTGCCCGAGCACCATGACGTATCCGCGTGCCCCAGGCAGCGCCCGCACCGTTTCGACGATCCCCCACTCCTTGGTGCCGGGAACGAGGTGGTCCACCAGCACGCCCATCCGCCGGCCGGGACCCGGTGCGAAAGCGGAGATGGCTGCGGGCAGGTCGTCCACTCCGTCCAGCATCTCGACGACGACGCCCTCGACGCGCAGGTCGTCGCCCCAGACCTTCTCGACCAGCTCCGCATCGTGCTTGCCCTCGACGAACAGCCGTGACGCCGCGGCCACGGCCGCCCGCTGTCCGGTCACGGCGGTCGAGCCGCTCGCGGTCCGCGACTCCACCTGGCGGGCCGCGGCCAGGGCGGCGCTAGCGGCCCGTCGCGGCGGCGCGAGGACGACCGGCTCGCCGTCGAGCAGGAACCCTGAACCGAGCGGGAACCCCCGGGTCCGGCCGTGCCGGTCCTCGAGGTGGACCACGTGCATACCTCCGGCCTTCTCGACCCGGACGACCGCCCCGCACCAGCCGGTCTCGGAGTCCTCGACCACCAGCCCGCGTTCGGCCGCCACCTCGGCAGCTCCCGGACGACCGCGGGTTCGCCAGCCGGCTGTCAACACGTCGGACCCGTACCGGTCTGGAGAGCGGGGCATCCCGCGAGGCTACGCAGTCCCATACCGGCCTCGCCCCCGCCGCGCCGGCAAGAGGGGCGTCGTGTGACGACGTAGACTGAGACCCGGATTGGCACTCGGGCACGTCGACTGCCAACCGCCCGTTGAGGGCAGTCGGAGGGCTGGTCGAGGGGAGGTGCCGCCGTGACCGAGGAGCGTCGACTCGCCGTCTTGCGCGCCATCGTCCAGGACTATGTCCAGACGTCCGAGCCGGTCGGTTCCAAGGCGCTCGTCGAGCGGCATTCCCTGGGGGTCTCCGCGGCCACGGTCCGCAACGACATGGCCATCCTGGAGGAGGAGGGACTGATCCACGCGCCGCACACGTCGGCCGGGCGCGTGCCCACCGACGCCGGCTACCGCCTGTTCGTCGACCGGTTGAGCTCGATCAAGCCGTTGTCGGCCGCCGAGCGGTCGGCCATCCAGACCTTCCTGGCCGGCGCCGTAGACCTGGACGACGTCGTCGACCGGACCGTCCGGCTGCTGTCCACGTTGACCCGGCAGGTGGCGGTCATGCAGTACCCGAGCCTGACCCGGTCCACGGTCCGCCACATCGAGCTGGTGCCGCTGGGGGCAGACCGGCTGATGATCATCGTCATCGTCAACACCGGCCGGGTCGAGCAGCGCATCGTCGGTACCCAGGGCGACCTCACCAGCGAGGCCGGTGAGGCGTTCGTGGCCCGGCTGCGGGCCGAGCTCAACGCCGAGGTCGCCTCCCGGCCGTTCCTCGAGGCCTCGGCCCGGCTCACCGCGCTGGCGGACCGGTTCGATGTCACCGACCGCGACACGGTGCGGGCGGTGGTGCGGGCGCTCGACGAGGCGCTGCTCGAGGAGCGGGAGGAACGGGTGGTCCTGGCCGGCACGGCGAACCTCGCCCGTTTCGGCACGGACTTCCCCCTGACCATCGGCCCGGTGCTCGAGGCGCTGGAGGAGCACGTCGTGCTGCTCAAGCTGCTGGGTACCCTGGGTCGGGAGGGGCTCGAGCACGAGGCGGTGGCCGTGCGCATCGGCCACGAGAACCCGCACGAGGGACTCGCCTCGACGTCCGTCGTCTCCACCGGGTATGCGGCGGGCTCGGAGGTCGTCGCGGGTCTTGGAGTGCTCGGTCCGACTCGAATGGATTACCCCACCGCGATGGCGACCGTGCGAGCCGTGGCCCGCTACGTCTCTGAGATTCTCGCCCCCTGACGTTCCGTTTTCGTTGCCAGACAAGGACATTCGTTGAACGACTACTACCAGGACCTCGGCGTCCCCAGAACGGCGAGCGAGGAGGAGATCAAGCGCGCCTACCGGCGGCTGGCCCGCCGGCTCCATCCGGACGTCAACCCTGGCCCGGAGGCTGAGGAGCAGTTCAAGCGGGTGGCGCAGGCGTATGACGTCCTCTCCGACCCGGAGAAGAAGCGTGCCTACGACATGGGCGCCGACCCCTACGCCATGGCCGGCGACGGGGGTTTCGGGGCCGGCTTCAGCTTCAGCGACGTCATGGACGCCTTCTTCGGCGGCGGGGCGGCGTCCCGCGGGCCGCGGTCCCGGCAGCAGCGCGGCCAGGATGCATTGGTCCGGCTCGACATCGACATGGCGGCGGCGGTGTTCGGCTCCGACGAGGAGCTGATCGTCGATACGGCGGCGGCGTGCGGGACGTGTGGCGGCTCGGGGGCCCAACCGGGTACCGGCACCTCCGCGTGCAATGTCTGCGGTGGGCGTGGTGAGGTGCAGACGGTCCAGCGGTCGTTCCTTGGACAGGTGATGACCAGCCGACCCTGCAACGCCTGCCAGGGCTACGGCACCGTCATCCAACACCCCTGCTTCGAGTGCTCGGGCCAGGGGCGTGTCCGGACCCGTCGCACGCTCAAGCTGCGGGTCCCAGCCGGCGTAGACACTGGCACCCGGATCCAGCTGACCGGCGAGGGCGAGGTCGGCCCGGGCGCCGGCCCGGCTGGTGACCTCTACGTCGAGGTCTCCGTGCGTCCGCACTCGATCTACACGCGGCGTGGCGACGACCTGCACTGTCAGGTGGAGCTGCCCATGACCGCGGCGGCGCTCGGCACGACGTTCCAGCTGTGGACCTTCGACGGCGAACGGGAGCTAACGGTGGCGCCCGGCACTCAGCCCGGCGAGACGCTGACGCTGCGCTCGCTCGGAGTCACCCACCTGCGCGGGAGCGGCCGGGGCGACCTCATCGTCCACGCGGTCATCCAGACTCCGACCCACCTGACGCCGGAGCAGGAGGACCTGCTGCGGCAGCTGGCCGCGATGCGCGGCGAGGAGCGCCCCGAGGGCAAGGTCGCGCCCCTCGAGAAGGGGCTGCTCGGCAAGCTGCGCGACGCCTTCAAGACCCGCTGACCTCCCGGTTCGTGCTCTGAGCCGTATGGAAATCCGACCTCCAGCCGCACGAACCAGAGTCTCGACGTGACGTCGCGGATGTTCCTCCTCGACTCGTCGGCGTGGACC
>JBKPQA010000067.1:0-6146 GCA_046733835.1 Actinomycetota bacterium | reverse complement strand
GTACCTCGAAGCGCCAATCGTCGCCGTACTTCGCGGACCACGCCCCCGCCAGTGACTCCAACGTCGCAGCGTCCGTGACCCGAGACGCCGACCCCTCCAGCACGACGTCCTTGCCCGCGTCCCAGCCTTGCGTGCCGGTCGAGCCCGTGGTCACCGCGACGTGCCGATTGCCGTCAAGGTTGCGCTGTTTCTGCTCCTCGGGTCCAGTGCAGAACGCGAACGCTCCGTCCTGCCACACCCCGACCAGCGGCACGGCGTGCGGCCGACCATCCCGTCGGACCGTCACGATCCAGTACAGCTGCGCCTCCGCCAGCAACCGCTCGATCTCCGACCATGGCAGTGCGGAAGCGGTCGCGTCGCCGTACCTGGGGTCGATTCTTCCTGTCGTCATATGGCGTCAGACCCGTCCCGCGGGCAGATCTCATCGGGCCCCTAGCATCACCTCATGCCGGGCTATGTACTCGACCACCACCTCCACGGCGAGGGCACTCGACTCGCGCTCATGTCGCGCCTGCTGGACCCGATGCACCGCCGCTACATCGAAGCCCTCGGGATCGGTGCCGGCGCAAGGACGCTCGAGGTCGGCTTCGGCAACGGTTCGGTGTCCGAATGGCTCGCGGAGCTCGTCGGCCCGACCGGGCAGGCGGTCGCCGTCGACATCGACCTGTCCCTCGTCGACCAGGCGTCCGCCCCGGCCAACCTCGACTACATCCAGGGCGACATCGTCGCGGGGCCCATCGAACCCGGCACGTTCGACCTCGTCACCGCCCGCGCAGTGCTCCACCACGTCGCCAACGTCGACCGGGCCGTAGAGAACCTCGTGGCAAGCCTCGCTCCGGGCGGCGCGATCCTCCTCATCGAGCCCGACTTCCTCCCGGTCAGCATGTCTGAGCCCCCTGAGGTCCGCGAATTCTGGCAAGGCTGGCTGGCCTGGTCACGCGAGCAAGGGATCGACTACTTCCTCGGCCGCACTCTGGCCACGCGGCTCGACGCGCAGGGCGTTCACCACATCGCCGGCGCCGCGGAAACCGCTGTCTATCAAGGCGGTTCAGCCTGGGCGACCTACTGGATCGACACCGTCACCGAGCTCCGCAGCGGCCTGATCGAGTCCGGTCACCTCCACGACCAACTCGTCGACCACTTCCTCCAGGCCTGCAGAGACCCGCACTGGTGGACCCAGACAATCGCCTTCACCGCCGTCCACGGCCGAGCGGCTACTCCAGCGAGCTGAGGTCGTCGGGCACGTCCACGGCGTGCTTCTTTAACGCCGCGAAGGGCACCACCGCCAGCACGGCCTCGTTGGTCGACGCCAGGACCACTGGTGCGGCCACGCCCTCGTTGTATGCGCGTGCCCAGTTCGGGGCCGTGACGCACCACCGGTCCCCCGGCCTCAGCCCCGGGAAGCGGTACTCGGGCATGGGCGTCGACAGGTCGTTGCCGATGCTCCGCTGATGCTCCAGGAACTCGGCGGTCATGACCGCGCAGATGGTGTGGCTGCCGATGTCCTGAGGTCCCGTGTTGCAGCAGCCGTCTCGGAAGAACCCGGTCATCGGGTCGCTTCCACACTCCTGCAGCTCCCTACCCAGGACGTTGCGCTCGGCCACCACACCAGCATGGACCGCAAGGTATGCGTGTGGTGGCCGGCGCCGCTGCAAACCTGAGCCTCGGTCGACCCGGCCGTCCCATGGCTTGCTCCTCACGCGCTCTTCCGGGACGACGACGCCAGCCACTCGTTGTGGGTCCGCCGCACCCAGCTCCACAGCTCCGCCAGCGCCGCAGTGGAAACGTCCGAGAAGCACAGGTCGAACTCGCCCTCGAGCACGTCGAGCCACGCCCGCAGGCTCTCGCAGGTATGCGTCGACACGCCACGGTCGTCATGCCGCGTGTAGACGCAGCCGCGGACCAGTGACACGCCCCGGGCGTGCCGCCGCTGCGCGGTCACCGTGCGTGCGAAGCCGGAGTCCGGCGATGTCGCGTTGTAGACGTGCCGTTCCGCGAAGACGCCCATCGAAACTGGCCGGTCGACGAGGCTCACGCCGGTGAACGACCCTGACGTGTCGTGAGTCAGGTGCCAGTCACCGACGCCGTCGGCGGTAACTGCGCTCATGCCGAACCGCATCGGGCCCTGCGCGACGACACCGTCCATCAGCGGCATCGGGTCGTACAGGGCGTCGCCCAGGCCCGCATCGACCCACCACCGACCGCCGGGATTCGTCTCGGACGGCAGTCCGTCGACGACGAGCGCCGCGTGGTTGCGCAACGTCGCCATATCGGGACCGGCTTCCTCGTGGACACCCGCCACGTTCACGGATACTCGGTACCCCAGCGCGGCCAGCAGCGTGGCGAACGCTCCGTTGAGCTGGAAGCAGTAACCCCCGCGCCGCGTAGTGGCCACTCGTCGGGCGGACTCGGCCTGGTCGATGCCCCACCCCTGATTCAAGTGAATCCAGAACGTCTCGTACGGAATTCGCTCGACGTGGGCCCGGTGCAGCCGGGCCAGCGCGTCCGGCGACGGCCGCTCGGCGTCCATGCCGAGCCGGTTCAGGTATGCGGTGGTGATGGTGTCCATGTCGTCCTCCTGAAGTGGTTCTCCTGGAAACGACTCTGGCTCACCAGTGGTCCGCGAACCAGGTCCACTCGAGGCTCGAAAGGACGGACCAATCGGCCGGGACCCCATCAGCGGCGACCCGGCCCCTGTAGCACCGGACCGACCCGCCGCATCGCATCCACGATGGCGCTCTCTCTCACGTTGCCGAACCCGAGCACCAGCTCGGCCGGCTCGATCCCGCGATCGCTGCGATAACGGCTCATCCCGTAAACGGCGACCGACCGCGCCGCACAACCTTCGACGGCCGACTCCTCGGTGACACGGGGCGGTAGGCGCAGCACCGCGTGGCAGCCCGCGGCGAGCCCGGTGACCGCGACGTCCGACGCATACCGGGCCAGTGAGGAGACCAGTGCCTCCCGGCGTCGTTTGTACAGCGCTCGCATCTGCCGCAGGTGCCGGTCGAATCGCCCCGACTCGATGAGCGCCGCCAGCGCCAGCTGGTCGAGCCCGGGCGCCCCGCGACCGAGCAGCTGTTTCTCCACACCGACCGCCTCACGCAACCGCGGTGGGCAGACGAGCCAGCCCATCCGCAACGTCGGCGACAGTGTCTTGCTCGTGGAGCCCATCGCCACGACCCGCTGCGGAGCGAGTCCCTGGACCGCTCCGACCGGCTGCCGGTCGTACCGGAACTCCGCGTCGTAGTCGTCCTCCACGACGAAGCCGTCCACGGCGTTGGCCCACTCGACGAGCGCGTGCCGTCGCTCCGCTGCGAGCACCACCCCGGTCGGCGCCTGATGGGCCGGCGTCGTCACCACGACCCGCGCCGGTGTACGAGCCAAGGCCGCGACATCGAGGCCGAGCTCGTCCACCGGAACCGGGACGACTCGCATCCCGCTGCGTCGGGCGATCTCTTCGTGGTCGACCGGACCGGGGTCCTCCACGGCGACCGTCGTCACCCCTTCGGCGAGCAGGGCCCGCAGGACGAGGTTGAGGCCGTAGCGGAACCCGGCGCAGACGACCACCGCGTCCGGGTCGGCGACCGCCCCGCGCACCCGGCGCAGGTATGCGGCGAGCACGGTCCGCAGCTGCGCCGAGCCGGCGCCGAGCTCGTCTCCGAGGTCCGCCGTAGTGGCCGTCCGGCCCGCCACACCCATGGCCCAGAGCCAGTCCCGCATTGGGAAGGTGCGCATGTCGGGGACGCCGTACTCGAAGTCGACGTCGAACCGCGGACGTGACCGAGGCGGCGACTCGGACCGGTGAGCCTCTCCTGCAACCGACGCGACCACCGTGCCGGAACCCTGCGTGGACCGGAGGTACCCCTCGGACTCGAGCTGCGCGTACGTGTCGACGACGACCCCCCGCGAGACGCCGAGCTGCGTGGCGAGCGCCCGGGAGGCCGGCAGCCGTTCGCCGTGTTCCAGTCGCCCGGAGCGGATCGCGTCGCGCAGCCGCTCCTGGAGCTGGCGGGCGAGCGGCGTACCCGAGCCGCGCTCCAGTCCGAGCAGCAGCTCCGGCCCGTCGCGGGACCAGTCGACGGTCACAAGCCAGAGGTCGGCGGTGAAATGGCCATGACCAGCCGCAGCAGCTCCTCGCGGAACGCGGCCGGGTCCGCCAGGTGCTCGGCCACGAGGACGTCGGCGATGTCAGTCGACTTGATCTGGTCAAGGACGTGACGCCCCGACGGCGTGAGGGTGACGACGAGACGGCGCCGGTCGACGGTGTCCCGGCGCCGCTCGACGTGACCGGTGCGCTCCAGGCGGTCCAGGACCCGGCTCATGGTCTGCTCCTCCACTCGGCTGGCCGCGGCCAGCTGGCGCTGAGTCAGCGCTCCCTCCTCCAGCGCGTCGAGCGCCAGCAGGCCGGCGTGAGTGAGTCCGCGCTCGGCGAGCCAGGCGTTCCAGTCGTGCTCCACCAGGCGTGCCGCCGTCGACAGGAGCCGTCCGAGCGACCACCGGTCGGGTCCGTCGTGGCCGGAACTGTCCCTCGAGACGGCGTGGCTCGACGGATCCGCTGGCACGAACCGACCTTAGCGACCTATATTGCTCAGCATGCTCAGTAATTCGCGGGCCCGCTGGTGGGGGCTCGTCGTGATCAGCCTGGGCGTCTCGCTCATCATCGTCGACTCGACCATCGTCAACGTCGCGGTGCCCTCGATCATCGCCGACATCGGGATCACCTCCACGCAGGCCCAGTGGGTCCAGGAGATCTACACCCTCGTCTTCGCCGCTCTGCTGCTGGTCTTCGGGCGGCTGGCCGACAGCTACGGTCGACGGCGGCTGTTCGCGCTGGGGGCCGCGATCTTCGGAGTGTCCAGCGTGCTGGCCGCGCTTTCCCAGAGCGGCGGTGCCCTCATCGGCGCCCGAGCGCTGCAGGGCATCGGCGGCGCGATGATGCTGCCGACCTCTCTGTCCCTGCTGAACGCCACCTTCCGCGGCGGCGCGTCGCTGGGCCGCGTCCCGGGTCGGCACGAAAGGGTCCTCGTGCCCGTCCCCGCAACCGCCTCCTCCGGAAGGAACGGCATGAGCACCACCAACGACATGGCGACAAGGCCGGAGCGAGCCACCGGCCGTGACCGCGCGCGTCAGCTGACCGTCACGGTGTCCGAGATCCTCTGCGTCGTCGGCACGCTGTTCGGCGTCGGGCTGCTCGGCGGGACCCGGGTCGAGGAGAGCACCGGAGGCGCGCTGTCCGCCGAGGCCACCCGGATCGCGCCCGCCACGCCGGCGTTCTCGATCTGGAGCGTCATCTACGTCGGCCTGGCCGCCTACACCGTGTGGCAGTGGCTGCCGTCCTCGGTCACCGAGCGCACCCGCTCCACGGGCTGGCTGGCCGCCGCGTCAATGCTTCTCAACGCTGCCTGGCTCCTGGTTACGCAGCAGGGCTGGATCTGGGTGAGCGTCGTGGTGATCGTGGCCTTGGCCCTGGTCCTCGGGGAGCTGCTGCGCCGCCTCACCGAGCATGCCGCGACCGGCCTGCCGGAGCGGGTCGTTGTCGACGGGACGTTCGGTCTCTACCTGGGCTGGGTGGCCGTCGCGACCTGCGCGAACGTCACCGCCGCGCTGGTCGGCTCGGGCGTGCGGCCGGCCGACGCGGTCAGCGACACCCTGGCCGTCGTCGTTCTTGTCGTCGCGGCCGGGCTGGGCGTGGTCTTCGCCCAGAGACTGCACGGCCGCTGGGCGGTGGCCGCCGCGATGGCGTGGGGGCTCGGCTGGATCGCGGTCGGGCGCAGCAGCGGCAGCCCGCAAACGCTGATCGTCGCCCTAGCCGCCGCCGTCGCCGCCATCGTCGTGCTGGCCGTCGTGCCATGGGCGCGACAGGCCCAGGCGCGCGCTCGGCTCTAGACGCGTACTAGAGCCAGCCGCGACTCGAGCCAGTCGACGAGGTCGACGACGACCTCGAACCGGTTCGTCTCGTTGAACACCTCGTGCCGGGCGCCGGGCCACACCCGGACGGTGATGTCGGTGAGGCCGGCCGCCCGGTACCGGTCGACGAGCGCGTCGACGAGGACGAGGCCACCACCCACCGGGTCCATCTCGCCGACGGTGACGTAAAGGGGCAGGTCCTTGCGGATCCTGGCGACCCGCTCCGGGTCGGCGAC
>JBKPQA010000066.1:0-12532 GCA_046733835.1 Actinomycetota bacterium | reverse complement strand
GACTCGCCTGCCTGCCGTGCGGCTGGACACGCTCACGGTTGCGGGACAGCGCCGGATTCGCACCGGCTTTCCCTGGTCACCGACCTACGGTGGGCTGACCGTCCCACGCCGGCCGCCCTGCTGTCAAAGCGGGATGGCGGGCGTGACGGCCGACAGGGTTGCGTAGCATCGGCAGCATGAGCGGCAGCTGGTCCTGGGAGCTGCTCGACGCACAGCGCCGCCAGGTCACCGACGCGCCGAGTGGAGGGACCTTCCCGTCCCAGAGCGAGGCGGAGTCCTGGCTGGGCGAGGAGTGGCGCGCCCTGCTCGACGCCGGCGTCGATGCCGTGACGTTACGTGAGGGCGACGCGGTGGTGTACGGGCCGATGAGCCTGCAGCCTCTGGAGTGACGGCCCCAGAAGGCCTTTGCTTTCGTTCAGTCTCTGGCGAACACGCGGCGCTCCGGCGAAAAGCGGTTGCCTGCCTGTCGGGGGTCCCGCATAGCCTCATGCCGTTGGCGTGCGGGTGGGCATCGGCCCCGCGGGTGTTCCCCGGTCAGCCAGACGCCGCCCGGAACGGACCAGGACCGTTCCGTGGTTCTCGACCGCGCCGCCGATGACTTCTTTGAGACGACGGGGTCTCAACCGTATGAGCCCCACCCTGACGATCGAAGGACCTGACGTGACGACCTCCCCCGACCCGCGAGCGACCGCGCCGGAGACCGCCGGCCCGCCGCCCGCCGGCCACCCGGACTCCACCGGCATCTTGCGGGTGCTCGTCGGCGCGACCTTCGTCGTCATCCTCAACGAGACGATCATGGTCAACGCCATCCCGCGGCTCATGCACGACTTCGGCGTCACGGCTCGGAGCGCGCAGTGGCTGTCGACCGCGTTCATGCTCACGCTGGCGGTCGTGATCCCGATGACCGGGTGGTTCCTGCAGCGAGTCACGACCCGGCGCGCCTTTGCCCTCGCCCTCGGTCTTTTCCTGGCCGGCACCGTCCTCGCGACCGCGGCCTGGAGCTTCCCCGTGCTGCTCGCCGCCCGGATCGTCCAGGCCAGCGGCACCGCGGTGATGATGCCGCTGCTCATGACGACGCTGATGACGATCGTTCCGCCACACCAGCGCGGCAAGGTCATGGGGAACGTCACGCTGACGATGGCCGTCGCGCCGGCCCTTGGCCCGGCCGTCTCAGGGGTCCTGCTCCAGCTCGGCTCGTGGCGGTGGATCTTCGCGTTCGTCGTGCCGATCGCGCTCGGCATGCTCGTCGTCGGCCTGCGCAAGCTCACCAACGTCGGTGAGCCACAGGACGGGGCCATCGACTGGTCCAGCGTCGTCCTGGCCGCGCTGGGCTTCGGCACCTTCGTCTATGGCCTCAGCCAGATCGGCGTCGACCCGGAGGTGGCGGGAGGACTTCCGGCGGTCCCGACCCTCGTCGTCGGCGCTCTTCTCGTGGCCGTGTTCGTGTGGCGTCAGCTGAGGCTGCAGCGGACCGACACGCCGCTGCTCGACCTGCGCACTCTCAACGTCCGGCCCTTCGCGGTGTCGCTGGCGCTGATGTGTCTGTCGTTCATGGCGCTGATGGGCGTCATGATCACCCTGCCGCTCTTCCTGCAGAGCGTCTCCGGCCTGAGCCCGCTCACCACCGGTCTGCTCCTCATGCCCGGCGGCCTGGTCATGGGCCTGCTCGGCCCGCGGGTGGGTGCGCTGTTCGACCAGCACGGCGCCCGCGTCCTCGTCGTGCCCGGAGCGGCGTTGCTGCTGGGAGTTCTTGCGGGGTTGGCGACGATCGGCACCGCGACGCCGGCCTGGTGGCTGCTCACCCTGCACGTCTTGATGAGCGTGGCGCTGGCCATGATCTTCACGCCGGTGTTCACCACCGGTCTTGGCGCCCTGCCGCCGCACTTGTACTCGCACGGGAGCGCCGTCCTCGGCACCCTTCAGCAGGTCGCCGCGGCCATCGGTACTGCCGTGGTCGTGACCGTCCTCTCCGTGCGCTCTGGGACCCTGGCCGCGGCCGGCGCAGACCCGGTCTCGGCGCTGAGCGGTGGCATCCAGCTCGGCATGGTGTTCGCGGCGGTTTCCGGCGTGGGTGTCCTGGTGCTGGCGTTCTTCGTGCCGGGGCGGGAGTCGGCTGGCCAGGGCCACGGACCGGCGTTGGAGGGCGAGGACGCGCCTCAGGATGAGGAGATCGTCGCATGACCCGGTGCGGACTCGAGGCCATGTCGTTGGTCGGCTCGACGAAGCGCCGGGTCGGCTGCGGCCGACGGCACGGGTATGCGACGAGGTATGCGACGGGCGCGCCGCTCACGGTCGACGGTTCCTCATGGGCACCGTCGCGGGCCACCCGGCGGAGGCTCCGGTACGAAGCGGACGGCGTGCGCTTCTGTCGGGGCCGTTCGGTCTGACGTCGCGTCCACACGCCGCCCAGCGGTATTGCTGCGTCGTGATTGCTGTGTCGTGAACGATTTCTGACCCTGGGGCGTAGACAGTCGTCCAGCAGGCACGAACGGCCACATCGCCGAAAGTGGCACTGAGACGGGCTTCGTGCCTGTCGTTCGGGGACGCACCTGTACCTTCCGACCACATGGCCCTCCCCGAAAGTCTCGCTGCCACCCTCTCGGCCGAGGTCGCCGATGCCCAGAGACGCTGGCGCGCTCCCGGCCTGTCGGTGGGCGTGACCCGCGACCGCGAGCTGGCGTGGTCGGGACATGTGGGCTCCGCGCGGTTCGACCCGCCCGTTGCAGCGACCGACGAGACGCAGGTGATGGTCGGGTCGATCACCAAGACCTTTACGGCGCTGCTCGTCATGCAGCTGCGAGACGAGGGCCGCATCGACCTGGACGACCCGCTCGGGACGTGGCTGCCCCAGTCGAGGCACGCGAACCTCACCGTCCGTCGCCTGCTCAGCCATACCTCGGGACTCCAGCGGGAACCGGTCGGGCGCGTGTGGGAAACCCTCGACAGCCCCGACGTGGCGCGCCTGCTCCTGGAGCTCGAGGACGCGGAACAGGTTCTGCCGCCGCACCTCGCGTTCCACTACTCGAACTTGGCCTTCGCCCTCCTCGGCCAGGTCGTCGAGCGGCTCGCCGGGCGGCCCTGGGAGGAGGCCCTCCGCGAGCGAATCCTGAGGCCCCTCAGCATGACCCGCACCGGCCTCACGCCGCGGGACGACCATGCCTACGGGTATCAGGTGCACCCCTTCGCCGGCACGGCCACCCGGGAGCCCGCGCTGGAGCTGCGCGCGACCGCGCCGCTGGGCGGTCTCTGGTCGTCGGTCGCCGACATGGCCAGGTACGCAGTCTTCCTCGCCAACCCCGACCCTGCGGTGCTACGGCCCGAGACCCTCGACGAGATGTGTCGTCCCTTGGTCATGATCGACGTAGACAGCTGGAAGGCGGGTTACGGACTCGGCTACGAGCTGGTGCGCAGCGGTGATCGCATCTACGTCGGTCACCGGGGTGCGATGCCGGGATTCCTGTCGGCGCTGCGCGTGAGCCGAAGGGACGGGGTCGGCGTGTTCGTCGTCGCCACCAAGACCGCTGGTGCCGAGGCCGGCCCGCTGGCGACCCGGCTGCTCGACACGGTCCTCGATGCCCTCCCGCGAGTGCTGCCCGCCTGGACGCCTGAACCACCCCAAGCCGAGCTGGACGAGCTACTCGGCTCCTGGTGGAGCGAGGGGGAGGAGCTGGTCCTCGAGGTCCGGGAGGGCGAGCTTTGGATGCGGGTCGCGGCGGGTACGCCGCTGGACGACACCCGGTTCACCCGGGAGGATGCGTCGACGTTCCGCGCTGTCGCCGGCCGGGAGCGCGGCGAGCGGCTCGAGCTGGTCCGCGCCTCCGACGGGTCGCTGGAGAAGCTCTACTTCGCGACGTACGCCGTCACCCGCACGCCAAAGGCCTTCGCCGAGCTGGCCTAGGGCCGGTCGGGGAATTCCGTGTTCCCGCGAAGTATCGGAGCGGAGCGCGGGGTCCCGGCAACGTTCGGCGCGAAGCGAAGAGCGTTGTGGGGAGAACTTCGTGGGGTGACTACGTCGGGTATTCGCCGCGCTTGACCTGCGGCTTGGGCATCCGCGTCGGGCGGAGCTGGAAGGCGCGCATCACCGCATACATCGTGGCCCCTGACGGGATCTTGTCGGCGCCGAACTTGGCGACCAACCGGCCCTTGATCCGCCGCCACATGAGAATCGCGTCGAGGATCGCGACCGCGATGAGGCCGTACGTGAGGACGAACACCGTCATCAGCGCCCAGCTGGTCCGCAGGAACGACAGCGCGAGCACGATGACCATGATGGGCAGGACGATCTCGCCGATGCTCCACCTGGCATCGACGTAGTCGCGGATGAACCGCCGCTCCGGCCCCTTGTCGCGCGGAGGCAGGTGCGCGTCGTCGCCGGTGACCATGGCCTGACGCTGGCGGGCAAGGGCCTCCCGGCGCTTCTGCTTGTCGCGGTCGCGGGCCGACTTCCGGTCGGTGACGACGAGGGGCTGCTTGCGGGCGGCCTCCTGGTCACGCCGCTTGGGCGTAGGGCGGTTCTTGGCGCCCGGCCGCTCGTCCTGAGTCTCGACGACCGGCTCGTCCTCGACCTTCTTCTTGCCCCACGGAACGCTCAGCTGCACCCGCCAAGGGTATGCCGTCCAGGAGGCGCGTCGAGCCACTCGACCGGCCGCTAGAGTCGACCGCCGTGGTTGACGACGTCCTCGCCTCCGACCAGATCGACGCGATCAAAAGGAACGTGACAGAACTGATGCCCGCCGTGCGCGAGGACCTCGAGGCGCTGGTGAGGATTCCAAGCGTCTCGCTCGCCTCCTTCGACCAGCAGCACGTGGACGACAGCGCGGATGCGGTCGCGGCGCTGCTTCGGGCCGAGGGCCTCGACGTCGAGATCGTCCGGGAAGGCGGTGGCCCGGCGGTGATCGGCCACCGCGACGGCCCACCCGGCTCCCCGACCGTGACGCTCTACGCGCACCACGACGTCCAGCCACCCGGCGACTCGGAGCTGTGGGACTCACCGCCGTTCGAGCCCACCGAGCGGAACGGCCGGCTCTACGGCCGCGGCGCCGCCGACGACAAGGCCGGCGTCATGGCCCACATCGCGGCCCTGCGCGCCTTCCCGGACGGCCCGCCGGTCGGAGTGACGATCTTCGTCGAGGGGGAAGAGGAGATCGGCAGCGACTCGCTGCTGACCATCCTCGACCGGCACAGCGAGAAGCTGCGCGCCGACGCGATCGTCCTCGCCGACGGCGGCAACTGGGACCTCGGCGAACCGGCCCTGACCGTGACGCTCCGCGGCACGATCCGGGTCGTCGTGACGGTCCGCACCCTGGACCACAGCGTGCACTCGGGAATGTTCGGCGGGGCGGTCCCCGACGCGATCACCACACTGATCCGACTGATCGCGACACTTCACGACAGCGAGGGCAATGTGGCCGTCGAGGGCCTTCAGTCCGGAGAGGCGTCCGACCTCGACTACTCCGAGGAGCGCCTCCGCCTCGAGTCCGGCCTGCTCGACGGCGTCGAGACGATCGGCTCCGGGACGATCCTCACCCGGCTGTGGAACAAGCCCTCCATCACGACCGTGGGATTCAACGCCCCGACGGTGGAGACGGCGTCGAACACCCTCGTCCCGGCCGCGTCGGCCAAGCTGTCGATGCGGATCGCCCCGGACGAGGACACCCAGGTCGCCTACGAGCTCCTCACGGCGCACCTGGAGAAGCACCTGCCTTGGGGCGCCTGGATGGAGGTGCACCTCGACGACGAGGGCCCAGGCTTCGACGCCCACGCCCATGGACCCGTCTACGACCAGGCGCGGGCGGCCTTCGCCGACGCCTGGGGCGTCCAGCCGGTCGACATCGGCTCCGGGGGATCGATCCCGTTCGTGGCCCGGTTCGCCGACGTGTTTCCCGACGCGGCGATCCTCGTGACGGGAGTCGAGGACCCCGACGGCCGCGCCCACGGGGCCAACGAGTCCCTGCACCTCGTTGAGTTCGAGCGGGTATGCCAGGCCGAGGCACTGCTGCTGGCCCGCCTCGGGGCGATGGCTCGGTGACCGACCGCGAGCACGACCTTGTCCTCCTCGGAGCGACGGGGTTCGTCGGTCGCCTGGTCGCCGCTTACCTTGCGCGCAATGCCCCGACCGGTATGCGAGTCGCGTTGGCTGGTCGGTCCGGGGAACGGCTGGAAAAAGTCCGATCGGACCTCTCGGGTCCGGGACGGGACTGGCCGCTCGTCGTGTGCGACAGCACCGACGCGGAGCAGGTGGCCGCTCTGGCCGGCTCGACGCGCGTCATCGCCACGACCGTCGGCCCGTACGAGAGGTACGGCCTGCCGCTCGTCCGGGCCTGCGCCGAGGCCGGAACTCACTACGCGGACCTCACCGGTGAGGTGCTGTTCGTCCGTGACGCGATCGACGCCGCTCACGAGACGGCGGTCCAGACCGGAGCTCGGGTGGTGAACGCCTGTGGCTTCGACTCGATCCCGTCAGACCTCGGCGTCCTCCTGCTGCACCGGGAGGCCGAGCGTCTCGGCCTCGGCGGACTGGGAGACACGACGCTTCTGGTGACCCGGCTGAGTAGCGGGATCAACGGAGGAACCGTCGACTCCATTCGCGCGACGATCGAGGCGGTGGAGGCCGACCCGGAGCGGCGCCGAGTGCTCTTCGACCCGTTCGCTCTCACCACCGATCGGGCCACCGAGCCGGACCGTTCCGGCCAGCGCGACGCCATGTACGTCTTTCGTGACGCGGACACTGGTCGTTGGACGGCGCCGTGGATCATGGCGTCGTTCAACTCCCGCATCGTCCGGCGCACCGACTCACTGCTCGACCACGCTTACGGTCCAGACTTCCGATACCGGGAGGCGGTTGGCTTCGGGCGCGGCACAAGAGGCAGGCTCGAGGCATACGGGCTGGCCGCCGCCCTCGGCACGGCGTATACCGCCATGTCGAACCCGGCTACCCGCCGGCTGGCAGACCGACTGTTGCCTTCCCCCGGGGAGGGACCTGGCAAGCAGGCCCAAGAGGAGGGGTATTTCCGGTTCGAGCTGCGCACCACGACCACGGCGGGCCGGCGGCTGCGGGCGGTCGTCTCGGCCAGCGGTGACCCCGGTAACGCGGCGACGATGGTGATGTTCGGGGAGTCGGCGCTGTGCCTGGCCCTCGACCAGGACCGCCTCACGTCGGGCGGCGGCGTGCTGACGCCGGCGGTGGCCATGGGGGACAGCCTGGTGGAACGGCTGCGGATCGCCGGCATGACGTTGACGGTCGGCCCGGACGCGGGTTAGGTCGCCGGTTGAGTCGCGGGTTAGGCCGCTGGGAGGAAGGAACCGTTCATGCATCCAACCGGCATCACCGCCAACCTCCCGGTGGCCGACATCGAACAAGCGCGCGAGTTCTACATGGACTTCCTCGGCCTCAGCGTGGAGGAGATGAATCTCGGGTGGGTCGCCAGGGTCAGGACTCCAGACGGCCGCGCCGTGCTCCAGCTCGTGACGCGTGACGAGTCCGCGCCGGTCGACTCACAGCTGTCAGTGCACGTCGGTGACGACGTCGAGGCGGCGTACGCGGAGGCGCAACGGCGGGGGTACGAGATCGTCCACCCGCTCACGACGGAGCCGTGGGGCGTGCGACGGTTCTTCGTCCGGGCGCCGAACGGCACCGTGATCAACATCGTGAGCCACAAGGACCACTGAGCGACCGGGAGCCGCGGTCCCCGCGAAGTATCGGAGCCAAGCGCGGGGTCCCCGCAACGTTCGCAGCGAGGCGAAGAGCGTTGTGGGGAGAACTTCGTGGGGTGGCGCTAGGGCTTCGGGTTTCCCTTTTGGTAGCCGCGGTAGAGGCCGGTCCGCAGCTCGACCGCATACTCATGTGCCTCGGGCATTCCGCTGGCTTCGGCGAGGGCGATCTCGGCCTCAGTGTCGAAAGGGACCCGGACGAACTGGATCCCGAACGGCGCCGGTTCCGGGGAGTCGGCGACGCCTTCGAGGATCACGTAGGAGGCGGTGGTCGCGTCGAGCGGGTTTCCGACGCTGCCGACGTTGACGAGGGTCTGGTTGTCGTCGCCTTCCAGGTAGGTGCCGTGGATGTCGCCGTAGAGCACACACGACGGTGCCACTCCGTCTCCGGTGAGCTCCGTGTTGACGAACATCCCGGCGTACTGCTCCGGGGTGTGCCGGTAGGAGACCCGATGGAAGACGCCTTGCGGCGAGGCGTGCACCATCCGGACGCGGCGGCCACTCATGACGAGCTCGTGGCAGAACGGCAACGCCCCGAGCCACTCGAGCTGCCCAGGGTCGAGCTCGTCCCGCCACCACTGAGGCGCGGGGCCATAGTCGCGGCCGTCGGAGAGGAACGCCTCCCAGTTGCCCTGAACCGTCGGCATTTCGTGTTCTTGCACGAGGCGCACACAGGCGGCGCCCTGCGGGCCCTTGCCGACCACATCACCGAGGTTGACCACGCGTCGGATGCCACGGGCGTCGATGTCGGCGAGGACCGCCTCGAAGGCCGTGAGGTTTCCGTGGACGTCGGAGAGGACGGCCACGCGGTCGAGTGACGACATCAGTCCTTGGCCGTCTCGCCGGGCAGGGCGAGCATCTGGTCGAGGGCGACGCGGGCCCAGTGGGCGACGTCGGGGTCGACGTGGATCGCGTTGACGACGCGGCCCTGCACGAGCGACTCGAGGGCCCAGACGAGGTGCGGCAGGTCGATCCGGTTCATCGTCGTGCAGTAGCAGACGTTCTTCTCCAGAAAGGCGATTCGCTGGTTCGGGAACTGCTGCCGGAGCCGGTTGACAAGGTTGAGCTCCGTGCCGACCACCCAGCTGGTGCCGTCGGGTGCGGCGGCGATGGTCTTGATGATCTTCTCGGTGGAGCCGATTTCGTCGGCCAGCTGGCAGACCTCGTAGCGGCACTCGGGATGGACGATCACCTTGACGCCCGGGATCTCACGACGCGCCTGCTCGACCGCCTCGACGCTGAACCGGCCGTGCACCGAGCAGTGACCGCGCCACAGGATCATCCGGGCCTCGCGCAGCTGATCGGGCGTGACACCTCCATGGGGCTTGTGCGGGTCCCAGAGGACGCAGTCCTCGAGCGACATGCCGAGCTCGCGCACCGCGGTGTTGCGGCCCAGGTGCTGGTCGGGCAGGAACAGCACCTTGCCGGTGCCGTCGACGCCGCCGGTCTGGTCGAACGCCCATCTCAGTGCCGTCTTGGCGTTCGAAGAGGTGCAGATCGTCCCGCCGTGCCGGCCGGTGAACGCCTTGATGGCGGCGGACGAGTTCATGTAGGTGACCGGCCGCACGACATCGGCGATGCCCTCACCGAACACGTCGAGCAGCTCGTCCCACGCGTCCTCGACCTGAGCGATAGCCGCCATGTCGGCCATCGAGCACCCGGCGGCGAGGTCGGGGAGGATCACCGTCTGCTCGTCCGAGGTGAGAATGTCGGCCGACTCCGCCATGAAATGCACGCCGCAGAAAACGATGTAGGGCGAGTCGGGGCGCGCAGCCGCCTGTTGTGCGAGTTTGAAGCTGTCGCCGGTCACGTCAGCGAACTCGATGACTTCGTCGCGCTGGTAGTGATGCCCGAGGACGAAGACGGAGTCGCCCAGCGCCGCCTTGGCTGCGCGAGCGCGCGCAACCAGGCCGGGGTCGGAGGGAGCCGGCAGGTCACCGGGGCACTCGACTCCACGCTCGGTGGCCAGGTCACGGCCTTGCCCCAGCGTGAGGACGGGCATCAGGGAGAGCCGCGGGTGGGTGCCCTCTGGAGCGATGGTCGTCACTCCTGGATCGTATTCCGGTGCCGGCTTACCGCTTCGCGAGGCCGTCCAGCCGCAGCAGGTTCGACTCGTCACGGTGAGATCCGGTCGTGCCGACGTGCTTGTCGCCGATCTGCGGGCCGTTGCGGATGACGTGGGTCATTGCATTGGCGTGCCCGTGGCCGATGCCGTACGTCGTCTTCAGCCACGTCGTGACCTCGCCGGCCTTGGTGTCCGGGCCGAGACCCGCGGCGGTCGCCTCCTCGATGATCTGCTGCGGGGTCTTGCCGGTCTGCTTCTCGACCGCGTCGAGGTACGCCTGAAAGGACATCGTCCGCTCGCTCTCCTTGGTGCCGGTCTTCGTGGTGGTGAGACCTGATGGCAGCTCGCAACTCATCGCGCTGCCCGGCTGCGGGGGCTGACAGCATGACCGTATGCGTGTTGTCCTCGCCCCGTCCCGGTTCGCCGGGACGCTGACCGCCCGGGAGGCGGCCGAGGCGATGGCCCGAGGGTGGTCCCGCTCGGCGCCGCACGATGAGGTGGTCACCGCTCCCATGTCCGACGCAGGCGTGGGCTTCCTGGACGTCGTGTCCGACGCGTTGGGTGGTGACGTCCTCGCGGCGACGGTCGCGGATCCGCGAGGCCGCCCCGTACCGGCAGCGGTTCTCGTCGTTGAGGACGACCGCCGGCGGACCGCATACGTCGAGGTGGCCCAGGCGTGCGGACCGGAACTCGTGTCCGACAGCGACCGCGACCTGGTCCATTTCACCTCCACGGGGGCGGGAGAGCTGCTGGAGCTGGCGCTGTCCACTCAGCCCACGTCGATCGTCGTCGGCATCGGGCAGACCGCGACCCACGACGCCGGCGCGGGGCTTCTCGCGGCTCTGGGTGCCGGCCGGACCGCAGCCCTCACTAGCGGCGGCCTGGCCCTCGCGGACGTCCGCGCCGACGACCTCGACGGGCTGGCCGCGGTCCGCGAGCGGTTCCGCGACGTCCGGCTGGTGCTGGCGACGCGCGCGATCTTGCCGCTGCTTGGGTTCCAGGGGGCCAGCGCTGTCGAGGCGGAGACCCGGGGAGCCACGGCGCAGCAGGCCCAGGCGCTGGAGATCGCGTTCGGCCGATGGACGCAGTTGGTCAGCCAGGGGCTGCCGCAACCGCTCGACCTGGTGAGTGGA
This sequence comes from Actinomycetota bacterium, assembly GCA_046733835.1. Lineage (GTDB taxonomy): Bacteria > Actinomycetota > Actinomycetes > Actinomycetales > Dermatophilaceae > Lapillicoccus. The sequence continues at coordinate 1,624 of JBKPQA010000066.1, read as the reverse complement.
GCGCCCCGACGCCTGGACCGCGAGCCGGGAGCTGGTGCCGGTGGGGGCCTCGGCTACGCGCTCCTGCTGCTGGGAGCCCGTCGGGTCGACGGCGCGGACCTCGTCGCCGACCTCATCGGGCTGTCGTCACTCGTGCGGGAGGCGGACCTGGCCGTCACCGGCGAGGGGCGCTTCGACTGGCGAAGCCTGCGGGACTCGGTACCGGCGGTGGTCTCGGCCCGCGCCATGGCGGCCGGGATCCCCGCGGTCGTCCTGGCCGGACAGGTAACCGTCGGACGGCGGGAGGCCATGACCGCGGGGCTGTCCGGGACATACGCCGTCTGCGACCGGCCGGCCGACCTGGCACGCACCCTGGCCGACCCGGCCGGCACTCTCGAGGCGCGCGCCGCGCGGGTCGCGAGTACCTGGTCGCCGGCACCGGAGAGCTCGTCCTAGACTGGAAGGGTCCTCGGGAACACATCTGAGGACCGCGCAGTTGAGCCGGTTACGCCCGACTACGCCCGCACACCCGAAGGAACCCACGGATGAGCGTTTCGCAGGATCAGACCACGCAGACCACCCACGGCGTCGTGCTCACCGGCGTTGCCGCCAGCAAGGTGAAGAGTCTCCTGGAGCAGGAGGGCCGTGACGACCTGCGGCTGCGCGTGGGCGTCCAGCCCGGCGGCTGCTCCGGTCTCATCTACCAGCTGTACTTCGACGAGCGCACCCTCGACGGCGATCTCGTGGAGGACTTCGACGGCGTCGAGCTGGTCGTGGACCGGATGAGCGCCCCGTACCTCACCGGCGCCACCATCGACTTCGCCGACACCATCGAGAAGCAGGGCTTCACCATCGACAACCCCAACGCGGGCAGCTCGTGCGCCTGCGGCGACAGCTTCAGCTGAGCAACGAAGTCGGGGTGATATCGGCCGTAAGCCCGGTCGATATCACCCCGAGATCACTCCGACTCGTTCTATCGGGGTAGGTTGCCGCGCGTGAAGATCGCGGTAACGGGGTCCATCGCGACCGACCACCTCATGACCTTCCGGGGCAGGTTCCGCGACTCCCTCGTGGTGGAACAGCTCGACAAGATCTCGCTCTCCTTTCTCGCGGACGAGCTGGAGATCCGCCGCGGTGGGGTCGCTGCCAACATCGCGTTCGGGATGGCCAACCTCGGCCAGCATCCGATCCTCGTGGGGTCGGTGGGGGAGGACTTCGCCGATTACCGGTCGTGGCTCGAACGCCACGGCGTCGACTGTGAGTCGGTCCACGTCAGCGACACCAAGCACACCGCCCGGTTCGTCTGCACGACGGACGACGACATGGCCCAGATCGCGACGTTCTACGCCGGCGCCATGGCGGACGCGCGACTGATCGAGCTAGGCCCCATCGCCCAGCGCGTCGGCGGCCTCGACCTCGTCCTCATCGGGGCCAACGACCCCGAGGCGATGCTGCGGCACACGCAGGAGTGCCGCACTCGGGGGATTCCCTTCATCGCCGATCCCTCGCAGCAGCTGGCGTTCGCGGACGGCCCCGAGATCCGCCGCCTGGTCGACGGCGCCGCATACCTCTTCACCAACGAGTACGAAGCGCACCTCACCGAGCAGAAGACCGGCTGGTCGGAGGAGGACATCCTCGGCCGGGT
>JBKPQA010000065.1:0-2183 GCA_046733835.1 Actinomycetota bacterium | reverse complement strand
CTCACGCCGGACCAGGTGCAGCGGCACGTGTATGCGAAGGACATCCAGCCCAACCTCCGCGAGGGAGCCGCGCTGCTCTTCGGGCACGGCTTCAACATCCGGTTCGGGTACATCAAGCCGGAGCCCGGGTCGGATGTCTTGATGGTGGCGCCGAAGGGGCCGGGGCACCTCGTACGCCGGGAGTTCGCGGACGGTCGCGGAGTTCCGGTGCTGCTCGCAGTCGAACAGGACGCGTCCGGGCAGGCGTGGGATCTGGCGAAGGCCTACGGCAAGGCCATCGGCGGCCTGCGCGCCGGCGCCATCAAGACGACCTTCACCGAGGAGACGGAGACCGACCTGTTCGGCGAGCAGGCCGTTCTCTGCGGTGGGGCGTCACAGCTGGTGATGTACGGCTTCGAGACGCTCGTCGAGGCGGGGTACCAACCGGAGGTGGCCTACTTCGAGTGCCTCCACGAGCTGAAGCTCATCGTCGACCTCATGATCGAGGGCGGCATAGCCAAGCAGCGCTGGTCGGTGTCGGACACCGCGGAGTATGGGGACTACGTGTCCGGTCCGCGAGTGATTGACTCGCATGTGAAGGAGAACATGCAGGCGGTTCTGGCCGACATCCGGAGCGGGAAGTTCGCCCAGCGGTTCATCGACGACCAGGACGCGGGGGCGCCCGAGTTCAAGGCCTTGCGCGAGAAGGGTGCCCAGCATCCGATCGAGGCCACCGGCAAGGAGCTGCGCGGCCTGATGAGCTGGATCAAGGACAGCGACAGCGACTACGTCGAGGGGTCCGCAGCCCGCTGACAGCCGTCCGAGGACACGAGCGAGCGGAGCGAGTGAGGCCCGGAGGGCGGCGCGGAAGCGGGCCAGAGGGCGCCGCCCCGCTGACAGCCGGTGAGGTCCGGCGCAAAGCCCAGGCCTGGGAGCCGCCTCCAAACCGTTTCAACGGATCGTGAACGGATTCCGCCGTCAGGGCAGCGGAAATCGTCCACGATGGGGCCGCCGGGACAGAGTGCGTGGGACGGCGCGGCGTTCCTAGACTCGGCGCGTGAGCGACTGGCCCTATGCGCTGACGTTCGGCGTCTTCTTCCTCCTGGCGCTGGCTCGGGGAACCGCCACCTACTGGGCCGGCCGCGCGCTGCGGTACGGAGGTCAGCGCACCCCGCTCCGGCGTCACCTGGACCGCCCGGCGGTGGCCGGGGCCGAGGCGGTCGTCGGCCGGTTCGGGGCGCCAGCCGTCGCGGTCTCCTTCCTGACCATCGGCTTCCAGACCGCGGTCAACGCCGCCGCGGGGGCGCTCCGGATGCCGTGGTGGCGATACGTTCCTGGCGTAGTGGTCGGCGCGCTGTTCTGGGCCACCATCTACACGACGATCGGGTTTGCCGTCCTGGAGGCGTGGTTCGGCGAGCACCCCTGGCCGTGGGTGATCGGAGCTGTGGCTGCTGTCGTGGTGGTGGCTGGCACGACCTGGCTGGTGCGCCGGCGTCGCGCCGCGCGGGTCGCCGCCGAGCCCTAGTAGGTTGCGCCCCTCCGGCTGAAGAACTCGTTGGCCCTGGGTGAGTAGAGCAGAGCCAGGACGATGATGGCGATAATCACCTGACCGATCGAGGTGCCGCGCTGGTTGCCCGGCTGGAAGGCCGCAAACAGGCCGGCGACGATCGTCAACACGTTGACGATCGCGACGACGATGCGAGCGCCGTTGCTGCCGCGGAACAGCCCCCGGGCGACCGCCAGCTCGATGATGCCGAACAGCAGCACGACGATGCCGATGGTCAGGACCACCGTCTTCTGGTTGCTGGTGAGGTCGCTGCTGGCCGACGCCAGGAGCGCGAGCAGGCCGGCGATGACGTAGAGGATACCGGAGATGATGACGAGCACCCCCAGGAACGTCACGCCGCCGGGCCGCCGAGTAGGTGCTGCAGTCATTGCGGGTGCCTCCCTGCTGAAGCTGGTTTCGAGGTGACATCTTCCCAGCCCCGGGGCAGCCGTTGCCTAGACTTCTCCGAATGAGCCGACGACCGATGCCGCCGTGGCAGTCCTGGGCCCTCGTTCTGGGCGCGGTTGTCGTCGGATGCGTTCTCGTCGCCTCGCGGATCCGGCCGGTGGCCATCGTGGGTGTTGTCGTCGTCGTGGTGGCCCTGCTCATCGTCTCCCGCATGGCCATCGAGACGTTTGGTCGGTCGCGTCGCTGAGCC
>JBKPQA010000064.1:0-4781 GCA_046733835.1 Actinomycetota bacterium | reverse complement strand
ATGGGATACCAGATTGCGACACGTCGAGGTCCCGGCGGCAGTTATCGGCTGACCACGGGCACCGACCTGCCCCCGCTCGTCTTCACTCCCAGCGAAGCTCTTGCGGTCGCGGCTGCTCTGACGTCGTCGGCCGCCAGCGGATCAGCCGGTGGTGGCGAACTAGCCCTGACGGCGCTCGCCAAGATCGAACAGGTGATGCCTGCTGCGCTGCGTCGCCGGATGCGGGCGCTGCGGGCGTCGGTCGCCCTTGCGGGGTCACCCAACGCTTCCGGGGGCGCCTACCCCGCGCCGCTGAATGCTGACGTCCTGGCGGTCCTGGCCTTGGCCTGCCGCGACGGCGAGCGGGTGCGACTGCGCTACATGCATACGGCCGGCCCCGATGCGGGTAAGGACTCCGCCCTCCTGGTCGAGCCGGTGGCGCTGGTTCCCCGCGGAACGCGCTGGTACTTGGTGTGCCGGGACCTTGAGCGGGGCTGGCGGGCGCTGCGGCTGGACCGAATCACGCGGGCAGGAGCCACCGGGCTGCGCTTCGAGGGACAACCGCCGCCCGGAGGCGACCCGGCGGCGTTTCTGGCCCGCGAGCTCGGGGCGCCACCGCGCCGCTTCTCGGCCACGATCCTCATCCACGCCCCCATCGAGCAGGTCCAGGCCTACATGGGCGGATACGCGGCCGATTTCTCAGCCACCACCACTTCTGCTGGAGGGGATGCGACGCACTGGCGCGTCGCCGACGTCCGACTGGAAGTCTTGGCCGGCGGCCTGCTGTGGCTGCGCTGGCCCTTCGAGGTCCTTGACTCCCCAGAACTCACCGCCCTCCTGCGCGACCGGGCCCAAGCTTTCACCGCCGCCGCGAGCCGCGCGGAGGCGGCACCCGAGATCGTCCAGCCGTGAATGGCAGGGTGGAAAAGCTCAGGCAGCCACCCGATGCGGGGTCATCTCAACCGTGCGGGTGCGGCGCTCCTCAGACAGGAGGGGCGTGGTCGCCGTCACCGTCGACGTCCATGTCGGAGAGCGTGTCCAGCGGCGACTCGTAGCCCGGCGGTGGCGGAGGGTCCGGGGTGACCGGGGGAAAGACCGTGCCGTCCGGCCGGAGGTGCGTGGTGCTGCTGGGCACCGGTTCGGGGTGAAGGGGATCTCTGTTCTCGGTCGTCATGGAGTGGTGGCACCCTCATTCGGCGTTTGAGGATCGCCCAGCGGGCACGTCTTGGGCAGGGGCAGCCCGCGTCGCAATGCCTCGTCGCGCACTTCGAACAGACGGGCAAAGCCGGCCTCCACGTCGTCCCGAGCGTCCCATCGCGCGCATTCGGAACGGACCTCGGCAAGCAGTTCCTCGTCACTCAACCCGGATGCCTCGACCGCTGTCACGGCGAATCTCCTCTCCTCGTGATGTTGGTCTGGGTGTAAGTCGCGGACCGCGGCTGGAGCCGACCGCCCCGGTCTGACACGCGGGCAGCGCCCCGCCCCCCTTGGGATGAGGCGCTGCCCTCCCTTGGTGTCGGTCTCGGGTGGTCAAAGTCCGAGACCATTGAGGAGGCGGTTCAGCAGGGCCGATATGTCCCGCTGTGCACCGCCTCCTTCGGGCAACCCTGCACACAAGGGGTTCCCGCGCAGGTTGCCCGAGCCGGGGACCGCCGAGACATCGAGATCGATCGGCGCGAAGTCGACGACTGAGTCCAGAGCGTTGATCTGCGCTGGACCGAGGTTGAGCGTGAGCGTTGTGCACCCCTGCGATGCCGTCAGCTGCTGGATCGGTGCGGCGATCGCCATACCGCCGCCACCCAGTTCGGGGCTGGTGAGCGTCGCCTCGAGCATGACGACACCGTCGACGGCGGAGGTCGTGATGCGCTTCAGCTGAGCGACAAGCGGCCTGCCGTTCGCGAGAATGCCGGTGACCGGCAAGGTTGCCCGTGCACGTGGCGACGGCCCGGCGGACGGCCTGCTCAAGTCAAGACCATCGTCCCTGGCCGACGTAGAGCCCGTATGCGCCATCGCGTGGGTGGGTCTGTGGCGACGTACCGCGTGGATGAACACAACCGTCAGGCTCCTGGTGCTCGGATGTGGCGCCGATCAGAGGGTGCGTCGGCGGCCCTTCACCCGAGAGAACTCCACTGCACGTCGTATATGACGCGGGCGGCTTGGCCGGCTCTAGGCGCACACGCGCTCTGGGCATCCCAGAGAAGCAACGTGCTTCGCGTCATGAAGGGCGGCTCAGTGCGTCCGCCCTACTTCCGGTCTAGCAGAGCCCGTTGCGCCATCTCGTATGCCGCGACCACCTCCGCGAAGAAGGTCCCTCCGGCCGACACGACGTTCGAGTACTCGCCTGGCCGGGCCGGTTCAAGGGATTCCGCCAACACCTGGTGGTGGACGTAAACCAGGTCCAGCAGGCTGACCCCGCTTCCAAGCGCCTCGCGCCCCAACGCATACGCGGCGGTCAAGGCCGCCTCCTCGCGTCGGGGCAGGTACCGCAGGAAGGCGATCCGGTAGTCCTGGACCATCCTCTCGAGGTCCGACGACGGCGTGGTCACGAGACCGTTGGCGCCGTCTTGCGTCCAGGATGACGGTCCAGGTAGGCGAGGCCCTCTTCGAGGTCCAGTGCCGTGGCGACGGACCCGACGCTCATGCCGAGCTGCACCATGGCGTGGGCGACATCGGGCTGGATGCCGACGATGACGGTCGTGGCTCCGCGAAGGCGTGCCATTTCGGCGATGCTGCGGAGCGTGGTGAAGCCGAAGGAGTCGAGGACGTCGAGCGCGGCGACGTCGATGATGACGCCGGTGGATCGGTATTGGCCTATTTGGTCCACGAGGTCGTTGCGGAACCGGATCATCTCCGTATCGTCGAGCGCGGTGTGCACCGATGCGACAAGGTTGGATCCTTGCCGCAGGATGGAGACGAGAGCCGGTCCGGAGCTCACAGCGTGCTGGCACCGTCCTCTTTCGCGACCCGAAAGCCGAGCAGGCGTTCGGCTTCCTCGAGGCCGCCCTGCAGGTCGCCAATGGTGTGAATCTTGCTCAGGTCAACCCCCAGGGTTACCAGCGTCTGCGCGATCGTGGGTGACAGTCCGGTGATGATGACGCTCGCCCCCATCAATCGTGACGCCTCCACGGTCTGGACCAGGTGATTGGCCACATTGGCGTCGACCTCCGGTGCGCCGGTGATGTCGATGACCACGACCTTCGCGCGATGGGTCCGGATGCCGCGGAGAAGTTGTTCGGTCAGTTGTCGGGCCCGTTCGCCGTCGAGCACACCGATGATCGGCAGGATCAGCAGCCGCTCCCTCACAGGGAGCACCGGTGTGGACAGCTCACGGATCGCGTCCTGCTGCTGGCGGATGACCCGTTCGCGCTCCTCGACGAAACTCACCGCGACCGTGTTGGCAATGCGGTTGGCGGCCGGCTCGTATGCGTCCAGGACACGGTTGAGCAGCCCGAAGTCCCGCTGGTACTTCTCGAACAGGGAGCGGGCCAGAACGTCGCGGAGCAGCAGCACGATGCCGACGACCTCGTGGGTCTCCACGCCACGCGGGATGATCCGCTCGGAGAGGTCCCGTGCATAGTGCTGCAACGCCTCCACGCTGCCGGTCTCGAGGACCTCCACGTAGTTGTCGTAGACCGACGTGGTTTCGGCGGCCATCTCCTGAGGGGTCATGGCATCCAGCAGGTGGGTTCCGTGGATCCGTGACACCCACTCCTCACGAAGCTTCGCCCGGTTCTCGCGCAGATGGGCGACCAGCTGTGGCAGCAGCTGCTCTTCGTCGCTGCCAACCGGGGTGAGTGGAGCTTCTTCCTCGCCGCCCTCCAGCGTGGACTCGGCTTCTTCCTCGTCGTTCTCCGGGGTGGAGCTCGCTTCTTCCTCACCGTCAACTGGTGTGCGTTCTTCAGGTTTTTCGGCTTGGTCGGGGGTCATGATCCTGCCTCCTTGCACCATTTGGTCATCGTCACGGTTGTTCCTCGTCCCTCCTCGGACACGACAGCGAACTCGTCCATCAGCCTCCTGGCCCCAGGGAGCCCGAGACCCAGACCGGCATACGTGCTGTAACCGTCGGTCAGCGCCTGGTCGACGTCCTTGATACCGGGCCCGGTATCCCTGGCGACGACCTGCACGCCCCGACGGCCGTCCTGCTCCACGATCTCCACGACGATCTCGCCGCCCTCGGTGAAGCGGACGATGTTGCGAGCCACCTCCGAAACGGCTGTGGCCAACAAGGTCAGATCGTTCCCCTTCATGCCGGCCTTTTCGGCAAGCTGGCGAGCCGCCTGCCGGGCGGCGACGATGTCGGCGTCCCGGTTGATCGGGATGCGGAGAAGGTCGTCGCGAGTCTGACCCCGCTCCGTCAGCGGGCCGCTCAGTCGGGCACAGAGCGGGCACTGGAGGACATGACCCGCCGCGTCGACCTCGCGCTGACGGCGCCGGTCGCCACTGGAGAGGGCATACAGCACCGGCCGGCAGCGATCCGTTGGCGGTTCGGCCTGCTCCAGCGCGAGCAAGTACTCGACGCGTAACCGAGCCCGTGTCCGGTTGAGCTGGGCCGCCACCGCACCGGAGGTCGACCCGATCCGTGACGCCAGCGTCCGCGTGTCCTCGCCGGCTACCTCGTGCGCGAGCAGCGTCTGTCGCTCGCGCTCGCCGAGGCGCTCCAATGCCTGGTTGATGGCCGCCTGCTCCTCGCTGGCCAGCAGCGGCTCCTCGGGGACTTCAGGCGCACCAAGCTCCACGACTCTGTGCTGGTTGCGCTGCCGGCGGTCCTCGTCCCGCCACATCGAGGCGACGACGTTACGGGC
>JBKPQA010000063.1:0-5092 GCA_046733835.1 Actinomycetota bacterium | reverse complement strand
CCGGTTCGCGCTGCGGGTGGCCAACCCGCTGTCCGACGAGGCGCCGTTGATGCGCACATCCGTCCTGTGGACGCTGGTGGAGGCGTTGCGCCGAAACATCTCTCGCGGCCGCAAGGACGTCGCCCTCTTCGAGGTCGGGCTGGTGACGCTGCCGGGTGAGGATGTGACGCACACCGCTCCGGTGCCCGGCATCGACCGGCGACCGGAGGACGCGACGATCGAGGCGATCTACTCCGCCGTGCCTCCGCAGCCCCGGCATGCGGCCGCGGTCATGGTCGGCGAGGTGGAGCGCTCGGGCTGGTGGGGGCCTGGACGGGCAGCGTCCTGGGAGGACGCGGTCGAGTCGGCGCTCGCCGTCGCTCGCGCCGTGGCCGTCGCCGTCGAGGTCGAGCCGGAGACCGACTACGCACCCTGGCATCCCGGACGGTGTGCCCGGATCGTGCTGAGCGACAACCGCGCCACGGTCGTGGGGTACGCCGGCGAGCTGCACCCCAAGGCCACCGCGACCCTCGGCCTCCCGGCTCGCACGGTCGCCCTGGAGCTCGATGTGGACGTGCTGACGAGGGCGAGTGAGGAAACCACGCGCTACCACGAGATCTCCACCTTCCCGGCCGCCCTCACCGATGTGGCGCTCGTCGTGGCCGACACGGTGACCGCCGCCGAGGTCGAGCGCTCACTGCGGTCCGGGGCCGGTGACTTCCTCGAGGACATCGCCCTCTTCGACGTGTATGCGGGTGAGCAGGTGGGCGACGGAAAGTCCTCGCTCGCGTACCGCCTGACCTTCAGAGCACCCGACCGGACGCTCACCACGGAGGAGGTCAACGGCTTCCGCGACGCCGCCGTCGCGTCGGCGGCCAACGCCGTGGGGGCGGTCCAGCGCACCTGATGGGGGCCAACCGCTGGATCGGCGACCAGTGGCGCGGGGAGCAGTCAAGTATGCACCGTGTGTATAGTCATGCAGTATGGTCACCGCAGCCGTCGCCGGCGCCAGCGGATACGCCGGAGGCGAGATCGTCCGGCTGCTCCTGAACCACCCGGACATCGACCTTCGAACCGTCACCGCCGACTCCTCGGCCGGCAAGCGCCTTGGGGAGGTGCAGCCGCATCTCGTCGCGGCCGGCCACCTGATCCTCGAACCGACCACGGCGGCGACTCTCCGCGGCCACGACGTCGTCTTCCTCGCCCTGCCGCACGGCGCGTCGGCCGACCTCGCGGCCTCGCTGCCCGAGGACGTCGTGGTCGTCGACTGCGGTGCCGACTACCGCCTGTCGGATTCCGACGCCTGGCAGGCGTTCTACGACAGTGAGCACGCCGGCACGTGGCCCTACGGGCTGCCCGAACTGCCGATTCGCGGCGGGTCGGTCCGCGACCAGCTGAAGGGCGCCACCCGGATCGCCGTACCCGGCTGCTACCCGACCGCGTGCTCGCTCGCCCTCGCCCCCGGCTTCGTCGCCGGACTGCTCGAGCCGAACGACATCGTCATCGTGGCCGCCAGTGGGACGTCGGGAGCGGGCAGGGGACTCAAACCGCACCTGCTGGGCTCCGAGGTGATGGGCGCGATGTCTCCATACGGGGTGGGGGGCGGCCACCGGCACACACCGGAGATCGCGCAGAACCTCGCGCTGGCCGCCGGCGAGCCGGTGACCCTCTCGTTCACGCCGACGCTCGCTCCGATGGCCCGGGGGATCCTCGCGACGTGTACCGCTCGGGTCAAGGGCGGCACCACCGCCGAGGCTCTCCGCGGCGCCTGGGAAGACGCCTACGACGGCGAGCCGTTCGTCCATGTCCTTCCGCAAGGGCAGTGGCCGCGCACGGCCGATGTCCTCGGCGCCAACGTGGCCCACCTCCAGCTGACGTTCGACGAATCGGTCGGGCGGGCGGTCGTCGTGGCGGCCATCGACAACCTCACCAAGGGAACAGCCGGCGGCGCCATCCAATGCGCCAACCTCGCCCTGGGCCTCCCCGAGACCGTCGGGCTCCCCGTCGCTGGAGTAGCTCCGTGACCGGACTGCCAAGGGGCTTCCGCGCCGTCGGCGTCACCGCCGGGCTCAAGGCGAGCGGCAGCCCGGACCTCGCGCTCGTCGTCAACGACGGACCGGATCACCACGCGGCCGCCGTGTTCACGAGCAACCGCGTCGTGGCGGCGCCCGTCGTGTGGTCGCGTCAGGTGATCTCCGACGGTCGGGTCGACGCGGTCGTCCTCAATTCCGGCGGGGCCAACGCCTGCACCGGCCAGCAGGGCTTCCAAGACACGCACCGCACCGCCGAGCACGTGGCGAGCACTCTCGGGCTCTCCGCCGCGGACGTCGTCGTGTGCTCGACCGGCCTCATCGGTGAGCTGCTGCCGATGGATAAGGTGCTGGCCGGCGTGGGCACTGCCGCGGCCGCACTTGACGCCACCGGTCACGACGCGGCGGCCGAGGCGATCCTGACGACGGATACTCACGCCAAGACCGCCGCGCACACCGGCGACGGCTGGTCGGTCTGGGGGATGGCCAAGGGTGCCGGGATGCTGGCGCCCTCGCTGGCGACGATGCTCGTCGTCCTCGTCACCGATGTCGTGACCGACGCCGCCACGCTCGACAAATCCCTGCGGGCCGCCACGTTCGCGACGTTCGACCGGGTCGACTCCGACGGCTGCCAGTCGACCAACGACACCGTGCTCCTCATGTCCTCCGGTGCCTCGAGAATCCCGGTCGACGCCCCGGCCCTTACCGACGCCGTCACCGAGGTATGCGCCGACCTCGCCCGTCAGCTGCTCGCCGACGCCGAGGGCGCGGCCCACGACATTGCGATCGAGGTCCGTGGTGCCGCGTCCGTCGACGACGCCCTCGAGGTCGGCCGGTCCGTCGCGCGGAACAACCTGTTCAAGTGCGCGATCTTCGGCGCCGACCCCAACTGGGGCCGGGTCCTTGCCGCCGTCGGCACCACGAAGGCCGTCTTCGACCCCGACTCGCTCGACGTCGCGATGAACGGCGTCCAGGTCTGCCGGGCCGGCGGTGTCGGCGAGGACCGCTCGCTGGTCGACCTGTCCGGCCGGGAGGTCCACGTCCTGATCGAGCTCCACGCCGGCGCCGAGACCGCGACGGTGTGGACCAACGACCTCACCCACGACTACGTTCACGAGAACTCCGCCTACAGCACATGACCGCCTCCAGCACCGGGTCGACCACCATCAGGGGCGTCATCGACGCCGCCGCCCTCCGGGTCGCCGCCGCCAAGGCCGAGACGCTCGTCGAGGCCCTGCCCTGGCTCGAGCGCTTCCGCGGCGCCCTGGTCGTCGTGAAGTACGGCGGCAACGCCATGGTCGACGACAGCCTCAAGCTGGCCTTCGCACAGGACATCGCGTTCCTCCGGTATGCGGGTCTGCGTCCGGTGGTCGTGCACGGCGGTGGTCCTCAGATCGCGTCGATGCTCGGCCGGCTGGGGCTCAGTAGCGAGTTCCGCGGCGGCCTCCGGGTCACGACACCTGAGGTCATGGAGGTCGTACGGATGGTCCTCACCGGCCAGGTCGGCCGCCAGCTCGTCGGCCTGCTCAACCAGCACGGTCCGCTCGCCGTCGGCCTCTCGGGTGAGGACGCCGGGCTCTTCGGTGCCCGCAAGCGCGCCGGCCTGGCCGACGACGGCAGCGACCTCGACCTCGGTCTCGTCGGAGACGTCGAGAGCGTGAACCCGTCTGCGGTCATGGACATCCTCGACGCCGGCCGCATCCCCGTGGTCTCCACCGTGGCTCCTGACCTCGACGCCGACGGCCAGGTCCTCAATGTCAACGCCGACTCTGCCGCCGCTGCCCTTGCCGTCGCCCTCGACGCCTCGAAGCTCGTGGTCCTCACCGATGTCGACGGCATCTACGCGAACTGGCCCGATCCCGACTCGCTCCTGTCCTACCTGCCGTTGATGGATGCGAGGGAGCTGCTCGGCACGGTGGACGTCGGCATGATCCCCAAGCTCGAGGCCTGCATCCGCGCGGTGGAGCAGGGTGTCCCTCAGGCTCACGTCATCGACGGCCGCAAGCCGCACTCCCTGCTTCTCGAGGTCTTTACCGACGAGGGCATCGGCACCATGGTCGTCCCGGACCCGGAGGGAGTCGTGCGGGCATGACCCCGAGCACCCACAGCCAGCAGATCCTCGACCGCTACCAGGCGGCGCTCATCCCCGTCTTCGGCGTGCCTCAGACGGTCCTGTCGCACGGCGACGGTTGCTACGTCGTCGACGTCGACGGCAAGCGCTACCTCGACCTGCTCGGCGGCATCGCCGTCAACACCCTGGGGCACGGCCACCCGGCGCTCCTGGAGGCCATCACCAAGCAGTCGAGCCAGGTCGTCCACATCTCCAACTTCTTCACCTCCGAGCCGCAGGTCGAGCTGGCCGAGAAGCTCCTGGAGGTATGCCGGGCGCCCGCCGGTTCCGGGGTCTTCTTCGCCAACTCGGGCGCCGAAGCCCTCGAGGCCGCGGTCAAGCTGACCCGCCGCACCGGCCGAGCCCGGATTCTCGCCGCTCAGAACGCCTTTCACGGCCGCACCACCGGCGCCCTGGCGCTGACCTGGAAGGAGGCTTACCGCACTCCGTTCGAGCCGCTGATCCCCGGTGTGACGCACGTGCCGTACAACGACGAGGACGCCCTCCGAGCCGCGGTCGAGGAGGCGGGCACCGACCTGGCCGCCGTGGTCCTCGAGCCGATCCAGGGCGAGGCCGGCGTCGTGACCGCCACCGACGCATACCTGCGTCTGGCCCGTGACCTCACCCACCAGGCCGGCGCGCTTCTCGTCCTGGACGAGGTCCAGTCCGGGATGGGCCGCACCGGCTACTGGCTGGCCCACCACTCGACCGACGTCGTGCCGGACGCTGTCACCCTGGCCAAGGGGCTGGCCGGAGGAGTGCCGATCGGTGCCCTGGTGACCTACGGCCCCGAGGTCACCGGCCTCCTCACCGGCGGCCAGCACGGGTCGACCTTCGGCGGCAACCCCCTGGCCTGCGCCGCCGGCCTCGCCGTGGTGCGGACCATCGAGTCCGACCGGCTGCTGGATCACGCGAGGCAGCTCGGCGCGTACCTTTCGCAGTCGGTCGTCGACCTGGGACACCCGCGGATCAC
>JBKPQA010000062.1:0-2665 GCA_046733835.1 Actinomycetota bacterium | reverse complement strand
GAGCGGAAAGTCGGACTATCCGGCGTTCTGCGGACGACGGAAACCGGTCGGCGGGACAGTGGACTCGGGCCACTCGCGGGGGGCGGCCCGCGATGACCACCTAGGAGCGCTCATGCGAATCCACCGACGCCGTGCTGCTGCCGCCGCCACCGTTCTCGCCATCGGGGCGGTGGTGGGGTCGGCAACCGCTGCCCACGCCGCGACGGCCTACCTCCCGTTTACCTGCGACGGGGCCACCTTGCTGCTCCGCGTCCCCAGCAACAATGCGCCGAACACCTGGGGCGCCGGGCACATCGTCGAGGGCGGGGACGGAAACGTCATCCCGGTCGCCTTCGTCTACACGTTCACGCCCACGGGTGGTGAGCCGACGACCGAGACGGCGGTCAAGGGAGGTGGCCACGCCCTGGCCAACCAGCCGACGACGACCTGCGTTGCCAGCTTCGACGTTCCGGAGGGGAGCCTCACCATCACGGTGTCGGTGGTCACCCGGCCCTGAGCCGGGCTACTCCAGCTGGAGGAGTGCGTTCTCGACGACCTCGGCCAGTGCCGGGTGGATCCAGTACTGGCCTTCGGCGACGTCATCCACGCGCTGCCCGAAGTGCGCCGCCTGGACCAGTGGCTGGATCAGCGAGGACGCGTCGGGAGCCATGAGGTGCGCGCCCAGCAGCTGCCTCGTCTGCGGCTCGACGAGGACCTTGCAGAAGCCGGTGGTGTCCTCGAGCGCCCAGCCGTACGCCACGTCGCCGACCCGCTGCTCGGCAACCCGGTAGTCGACGCCTGACTCGCGGAGCTCCTGTTCGGTCTTGCCGAACCCGGCGATCTGCGGGTGCGTGAACACGGCATGCGGAACGAACCGGTGATCGCTCTCCACTGGCTCGTCCGGGTGGAGCAAGTTGTGCTTGACGACCCGCATCTCGTGGTTGGCGACGTGCTTCAGCTGCCACTCGCTGCAGACGTCGCCCAGGGCGAAGACGCCGGCGACCGGCGTCTGCTGATAGGCGTCGACGACGAGCCGGCCGTCGTCGTGGCAGGGTAAGCCGGCCGCGTGCGCGTCAAGGAGGTCGGTGTTGATGACCCGTCCGATCGCGAGCAGCACCGCATCGCCGTCGATCTCGGCTGGTCCGCCGTCCTCGACCTCGGCGGTCAGCGTCCAGCGGCCGCCGTCGTATCGGGCCCTCGTGACCGTGGCCCTCAGCCGAACATCGTGCCGCTGCCGCGCCAGCTCGGTGTAGCCGCGCGAGATCGCCTCGTCCTCGTGCTCCAGCAGCCGCTCGCCTCGGTGAACCCAGGTGACCCGCGCGCCCAGCCCGTCGAGGATGTGAGCGAATTCAGCCGCGATGTACCCGCCGCCGATGATGACGACGCGGTCAGGCAGCTGCTCTGTCCGCATGATGGTGTCGCTGGTGTGGACGCCGCGGTCGGGGTCGACGCTGTCGAGGCCGTCGATCTCGAGGAGCCGTGGCCGCCCGCCCGCGGCGATCACCCATCGATCCGCGGTGACGGTGACGCCCGTGCCCGTGTCGAGGGTCATCGGCCCGGTGAACCTGGCCTGTTCCCGGTAGACGGTGACGTTCTCAGCCTTCTCCCGATAGGCCTCGCCGTCCGAGGAGACCGTGTCAATCCGTCCGAAGATCCGGTCCCGGATGGCGGGCCAATCCGCCCGGACACCGTCGGCATGGACACCAAGCCGATCAGCCGTCCGCGCCTCGACGACCCGGTCCGCCGGCAGCACGAACATCTTCGTGGGGATGCAGCCGACGTTGAGGCAGGTCCCGCCGAACCGACCGCGCTCGACGAGCCCGATGTCGAGATGATCGAACTCGGGGGTGATGACGGAGTTGCCGGAGCCCGTGCCGAGAACGACGAGGTCGTGGTGGCGGTACTCCATGGTGCGCAGAGTAACTTCCGCGCGCCCGGCGGGGCTTGTGTCCCGTCCGGTTGGTGCGTGATCTGACCGTATGCGGCGTGGCACGCTTCGGTGGTGCATACCGAACGGGGGTTCGACCGGATCGTCAACTTCTCGGACGCGACCGTGGCCATCGCCATGACGCTCTTGGTGCTCCCGCTCGTCGATCTGGGCGGAGACACGGGTGAGAACCAGACGTTGTGGGAGCTGCTCACCAACAGCAGCAACGCGATCTTTGCGTTCGTCCTCAGCTTCCTCGTCATCTGGTCGATGTGGGTGAACCACCATCGGATCATGGAGTTCTTCGCCGACTACGACTCGAGGCTCCTGGGCCTCCATCTGGTCTGGCTCCTGACAATGGTCTCGATCCCGTTCACCACTGAGCTGCTGGCGAATCCCGAGTACTACGAACACGGCGCGACCGCGCTCTATGTCGCCGTGCTCCTGGTGAACTCCCTGTCGCTCCACCTGCTCGCCCTTCACGGACGCCAGCACCGAGAGCTGCTGCACGACCGGCCCGAGGTGACGGAGTGGCTCGCCGGAGCGTTCAGGTGGAGGACGGCCCTGCTCCTCGCTGCCATCCTCGTCGTCGTGATCATCTTCCCTGGCCTCGGAGCGTGGCCGATGCTGCTGCTCTTCGTGGACGGCCTTGTCGAGAGCCGCACCACTCAACGGCGCAAGCTTCGCGGCCGCTCGACCGGTGACTGAGTACCGGCTCAGGCCGAGAGGATTGCCGCGATCTGCTGATAACCCTTGCGC
>JBKPQA010000061.1:0-5156 GCA_046733835.1 Actinomycetota bacterium | reverse complement strand
GCGGGTCCAGTGCTCGATGGCGTACTTGGCGACCATCCCCGCGTAGGAGGCGGTCCCGCACGCGATGACGACGATCTTGTCGACGTTGCGCAACGCGGTCTCCGAGATGCGCAGCTCGTCGAGGACCAGCCGGCCGGACTGGTCGGTACGGCCGAGCAGGGTGTCGCCCACGGCGTGTGGCTGCTCGTGGATCTCCTTGGTCATGAAGTTCGGGAAGCCGCCCTTCTCGGCGGCCGCGGCGTCCCAGTCGACGTGATACGGCCGGCCCTCGACCGGCGAGCCGTCGAAGCTCATCACGCTCACCGAGGACGGCGTGATCGTCGCGATCTGGTCCTGCCCCAGCTCGAGCGCCTCGCGCGTGTGCCCGATGAACGCGGCCACGTCGGACCCCAGGAAGTTCTCTCCGTCGCCGAGGCCGACGACCAGTGGGCTGTTGCGACGAGCGCCCACCACGACTCCCGGGGCATCGGCGTGGATCGCCAACAGGGTGAACGCCCCCTCGAGGTCGCCCACGACCAAGCGCATCGCCTCGGTGAGGTCGTGGGTCTCCTCGTATGCGCGCGCCACCAGGTGGGCGACGACCTCGGTGTCGGTCTCCGACGTGAACTCCACGCCGTCGTCGACCAGCTTCGCCTTGAGGCTGTGGAAGTTTTCGATGATCCCGTTGTGGATCAGCGCCAGCTTGCCGTCGGTGCCGCCCCGGTGGGGGTGCGCGTTGTTGTCGGTGGGTCCACCGTGGGTCGCCCATCGTGTATGCCCGATGCCGGTGCTCGACGGCGGCGGTGGGTCCGTGGCGATCGCCTGACGCAGGTTGCCAAGCTTCCCAGCCCGCTTCTGGGTGGCGACGTGGCCGCCGTCGACCAAGGCGACGCCGGCAGAGTCGTAGCCCCGGTACTCCAAGCGGGCCAGGCCCTCCATGACGACGTCGAGGGCGGTGCCGTCGACGTTCGGGCCGACGTAGCCCACGATGCCGCACATGGCGAGAAGCCTAGTGGCGCGAGCACAGGCATACCGGCAGAGCCAGAAGCTCGGGCGGCGGTACGGAACAATGAGCGCCGTGACGCAGTATGCGGGCGCGGACCAGGTGGGCGAGCAGCAGGTCGGTCACCAGATGGTCGAGCGAGGGGGCGTGCTCTCGCCGTACGTCGAGCTGGACCGCGAGGCGTGGGCCCGGCTGCGCGAGAACCACCCGATGAGCCTCACGGCCGATGACGTGGCGCGCCTGCGCGGCCTCGGCGACCCGCTCGATATGAAAGAGATCGAGGACGTCTACCTCCCGATCTCCCGGCTGCTCAACTACTACGTCGGGGCGATCGGGAGCCTGCACGACGTGACCAGCGAGTTCCTCGGCGAGCAGCCGCCGCGCACGCCCTTCGTCATCGGGGTCGCTGGCTCGGTCGCCGTCGGCAAGTCGACGACCTCGCGCATCCTCCGAGAGCTCCTCGAACACTGGCCGGACACGCCGCGGGTGCAGCTGGTCACCACCGACGGGTTCCTGTTCCCGAACGCGGAGCTCGAGCGCCGGAACATCACGACCCGCAAGGGTTTTCCGGAGTCGTACGACCGTCGCGCCCTGATGCGGTTCGTGGCCGAGGTGAAGTCCGGTATGCCAGAGGTCACCGCTCCGGTGTACTCGCACCTGACGTACGACATCGTCCCCGACGAGCACATCGTCGTTCGGAGCCCCGATGTGCTCATCGTCGAGGGCCTCAACGTCCTCCAGCCCCCCAGTGCTCGTTACGACGGCAGCGTCGGCGTCGCCGTCAACGACTACTTCGACTTCAGCGTCTACGTCGACGCGGAGACCGAGGACGTCGAGCGGTGGTACGTCGAGCGGTTCCTTCGCCTGCGGGAGACCGCGTTCGCCCACCCGGACTCGTTCTTCCACCGGTTCGCCGCGCTGTCCGACGCGCAGGCCGAGGCGACCGCCGCCCAGATCTGGCGAGAGATCAACGGGCCGAACCTCGTCGAGAACATCCTCCCAACCCGCTCCCGCGCGACGCTCGTGCTCGTCAAGGGCCCCGACCACAGCGTGGAGAAGGTCCGCCTTCGCAAGCTTTAAGTGACTCAGTACCAGCCGGTTGACTGGGAGTGCGCCCAGGCGCCGCACGGGGTGCCGTAGACCTGCCGGATGTAGCCGAGACCCCACTTGATCTGGGTCAGCGGGTTGGTCCGGTAGTCCGACCCGACCGTCGCCATCTTGGAGCCCGGGAGCGCCTGTGGGATCCCGTATGCGCCGGAGGACCGGTTCGTCGCGGTGTACGACCAGTTGCTCTCGCGCGTCCAGAGCTTGTCCAGGCAGGAGAACTGGCTGTCGAAGAAACCGAAGTCTCCGAGGAGAGCCCGCGCGGCGCTCCGGGGATCCTTCCGCGCGTTGTCGATGAGGGACTGGCGCTGTTGGTCCCTGGCCGCCTTCGCCGCCGCGGCCTGGCGCTGTGCCTCGGCGGCCGCGGCGTCGGCAGCGGCCTTGGCCGCCGCCTCCTCGGCCGCCTTTGTGGCGGCGTCGGATGCCGCTTGGGCCGCGGCCCGGGCGGCCACGGCGTTGGTGTCGGCCAGGATGTCCCGGGCCTCCTCACGCTCCGCCGCGAGGTCCTCGGTCACCCCCGACGGGGTCACGGCCTGCAGCGCCGCGTCGGTCGGAAGGTCCGAAGCGCTGACCGGCCCCACGTTGCCGTTGCTCGTGGCGTAGTCGACGGCACCGACGCTCAGGACGGCGACTGCAGCGGCGACGCCGAAGGTCCGGGCGGTCCGGGAACGGGACGGCGTCAGATCGTCCGACAGCTCCTCCATGAACGGCGCGGGTGCGCCGAGGTGGAGCTCTGGAGTCGTGGCCAGGCCGTGCGCCGCGCGTCGTGAAACGGGGGGAGCAACGTGCCGGCCGGGGTGCCGAGAGGCGCGGTGACGACCCGCATACCGCGTCATGTGTGGACCTCACCCGCCGCCGTCGTTACCGAACCGAGACCACCCCCGGCGGACACCGTGCCAGAAGCACGCCAGAAGTCCAAATCGACGCGCTCACGAGTCGAGACGCAGCACTGAACTCAGTACTGACCGGTTTCCCGCACCTGGGCCCAGGCCGCGCAGGGCGAGCCGTAGCGGCCGGCGATGTAGCCGAGCCCGGGACGCACCTGTGTGGTCGATCCCCAGAGACCGAGCCGGGTCCACATCGCGCTGAGGCAGCCGAATTCCCTACCGCTCCAACCGAATTGGGGCAACATCGCCCGAGCAACGGTTCGAGCATTGGCCTCGGCGGTCGACGAGGCGGTGGATGACGTGGCGGAGCCGCTCGGGGCCGAGCGCGACGTTCGCGACCCTCCCGGCCCGGTCGAGATTGCGGTGGAGGCCGTGCCCGCCGGCGAGCTTGCGGCCGACTCGGCGCCCGACGGCGCCGCCGTCGGGCGAATCCTGCTATCGGGCGACGGCGAGTCGCCACGCGGCGTGGGGTCGGCGGTCGTCTGCGGTGCCTGGCCGACTTCTTGGCGCAGGTCCCCGAGGTCGAGCGCACCACCCGGCCGGCCCAGCAGCTGAACTTCGGCCTGGACCGACGGCGTCGCGGTGCGTTCCGCCGAGGGCCCGAGCTCGACCGCGGTCAGGGTCAGGTAGGTGATCAGGCCGACCGCCGTCACCACGGCGGCGACGGCCACGGCGAGGAGCCCGGCATGGCGACGGCCACCCCCATCCTCAGCCGGAACCGGCGACGCTGCGTCCCGGTGACGGCCCGCGTACCCGGACACGACGGATCTCACCCCGCTCCGACCTCGACGACCCCGCGCCAGGGGCTACCGTCCCAAATCTGGCGGACTATGCCAAGAGCGACGAGTCGGACATGTGGAAAAGCGTGTCCGCTAGGGCTCGATGCCCTCCAGCAGGTCAGTGACGAGTGCGGCGATGGGACTGCGCTCGCTGCGGGTGAGCGTGATGTGGGCGAAGAGCGGGTGACCCTTCATCGCCTCGATGACCGCCGCTACGCCGTCGTGCCGACCCACCCGCAGGTTGTCGCGCTGGGCGACGTCGTGGGTGAGGACCACCTTGGAGTTCTGCCCGATGCGGGACAGCACGGTGAGGAGGACGTTGCGCTCCAGCGACTGCGCCTCGTCCACCACGACGAACGCGTCGTGCAGCGACCGGCCCCGGATGTGGGTCAGCGGAAGGACCTCGAGCATGCCGCGGTCGAGGACCTCGTCGACCACCTCGGTCGACACCAGCGCACCGAGGGTGTCGAACACCGCCTGGCCCCATGGACCCATCTTCTCGGCCTCGGTTCCAGGCAGGTATCCGAGCTCCTGACCGCCGACCGCATACAGGGGCCGGAAGACGACCACTTTGCGGTGCTGCCGTCGTTCCATGACCGCCTCGAGACCGGCGCAGAGGGCGAGCGCCGACTTGCCCGTGCCGGCCCGCCCACCGAGGCTGACGATGCCGACGTCGGGGTCGAGGAGCAAGTCGAGGGCGATCCGCTGCTCGGCGGAGCGGCCGTGCAGCCCGAAGGCGTCACGGTCGCCGCGCACGAGTCGGATCTGCTTGTCGGCGCCGATCCGTCCGAGCCCGCTGCCGCGCGGTGACAGCAGCACCAAGCCGGTGTGACAGGGCAGCTCGGCCGCGGCCGGGTGCTCGACGCGGCCCTGCTCGTAGAGGCGGTCCATCTCCTCGACGGTGACGTCGAGCTCCGTCATCCCGGTCCAGCCGGAGTCGACGGCCAGCTCGGCACGGTACTCCTCGGCCTCCAGGCCGACCGCTGACGCCTTGACCCGCATGGGCAGGTCCTTGCTGACGACGGTGACGTCGAACCCCTCCGCCGAGAGGCTCTTTGCCACGGAGAGGATCCGAGTGTCGTTGTCTCCCAAGCGAAAACCGGCCGGCAGGATCATCGGGTCGGTGTGGTTGAGCTCCACCCGAAGCGTGCCGCCATCCGGCCCGACGGCCACGGGCCGGTCGAGGCGGCCCTCCTGGATGCGCAGGTCATCGAGCATCCGCAGCGCCTCACGAGCGAAGTACCCGAGCTCCGGGTGGTGCCGCTTCGCCTCCAGCTCGGTGACAACGACCACCGGGAGGACGACCTCGTGCTCCTTGAACCGGAGCATCGCTCTGGGGTCCGAGAGCAGGACGGAGGTGTCGAGGACGAAGGTCTTGCGGCCGGTGGCCGACAGGGTGCCCGA
>JBKPQA010000060.1:0-3770 GCA_046733835.1 Actinomycetota bacterium | reverse complement strand
GATTTGGTTCATCGTCGCGGCGGTCTTCCAAGGCGTGGGAGCTTTCTCGAGCACACGCACCCAGCCCCGCTGGATGCTGCTTATCTCCGCGGTGTTGTCCCTCCTCATCGGGATCCTCTTCGTGGCCCGGCCCGGCGTCGGTGTGCTCTCAATCGTGCTGTGGATCGGCATCGTCGCGATCATCTGGGGGATCATCCTCATCCTCGCGGCGTTTGCGGCGCGGCGGCTCGGCAAGGAGATCGACACGGCCACGGCGCAGCCGGCCTGACTGCTGCCCGGCGGCTCAGGGGAGCGTGCCCGTCGCGGGGTTCCGCCCGGTGACGCAGTATGCGCGTCCACTCGGGTCGAGCAGGACGGTCCAGCCGCTCGTTCTGCGGAAGACGCGACCGCCAAGACTCAGGTGCCGTTCGGTCTCTGCGTCCCGGTCCTCGCTCGACAGGTCGAGGTGCATGCCCAGAGCAGCGTCCGGACCCTCCTGGGTCCGTTGCAGCAGGATGCGCAAGGGCTGGCCCGGCGGCCGAACCAGCCGCTCGAACTCAGGTGCGCTGCCCTGGACGCGCGGCCACCCGGTCAGCGCCGCCCAGAACTCCGCCTCGGTGTCAAAGCGCGTGGCCGGAATGTCCAGGCACACCTGATCCACGAGGCTCGTCCCGCCCGGCCACTGCACTGGGGCCGGGCGCTGCCCGGCGGTGTGCCCGACGACGCAGAACGTCAGCCCGCCCGGGGAGCGACCCGTCGCATACCCGAGGCCCGTCGACCGGAGTGAGGCACCCAACTGCTGCGCCTCGGTCGTCAGCCGCTCGACGTCGTCGGTGTGGACGTCGAGATGCATCCCGTTCGGAGGCGGGGAGCCGACGACCTGGAGCTTGAGCGGGCTGTCCCCGACCGGCGGCTGCAACGTGGCGAACTCGCCATCGTCACCGCGTCGCTGCGAAAGCGGCCAGCCCGTCACACCAACCCAGTACGCCTCCACCGCCGACGCGTCCGAAGCCACCGTGTCGAGAAACGCCGTGAGCCAGGTGACCGCCACCGACGCACCGTACCCACGACGCTCCGCCCCATGGGAGCGTCGACCCCATGCCCGACGTCCCGCCGCCCGCACGCACCGTCGCCTACGGGATCGACCCGGCCCAGGTCTACGACGTCCGCAATCCCGGGTCGACTCCCACCGGCACGACCGTCGTCGTCGTCCACGGCGGCTTCTGGAAGGCGAAGTGGGACCGCGACCACGCGGCAC
This sequence comes from Actinomycetota bacterium, assembly GCA_046733835.1. GTDB lineage: Bacteria > Actinomycetota > Actinomycetes > Actinomycetales > Dermatophilaceae > Lapillicoccus. Next base: position 2,533 of record JBKPQA010000060.1, on the reverse strand, counting down.
CCCAGGCGCAGGCCTTCGCCGACGAGGGGCACCACGTGGCTGTGGTCGAGTACCGACGGACCGGTATGCGTGGGGGCGGCTGGCCGGGCACGTTCGCCGACGTGACGGCTGCGGTCGACGCCGTCCTCGCCGACCCGACCCTCCCCGACCGGTGCGTCCTCGTGGGCCACTCGGCCGGCGGCCACCTGGTAGCCCTTGCCGCCACCCAGCCGCAGGCGCGGTCATTTGCTGGAGTCGTCGCGCTGGCCGGTTGCGTCGACCTCAGGCTGGTTGCGGACCTCGGACTCGGCGACGGTTCGGCGGCCCGGTTCATGGGCGACGCGGACGACGCCGCGTGGCGGGCCGCCGACCCGGCCGCCCACCCGGCTCTCGCCCCGGTCGTGCTGATCCACGGCGAGTCGGACGACGATGTGCCGGTCGAGGTGGCCGAGCGCTACCTCGACCGTCAGGGCCCGAACGCCCAGCATGCGCTCATCCGCCTGCCGGGCGTTGGGCACGACGAGCTCATCGACCCCGCTGCGCCGGCTTTCGCGGTCGTCCTCGACGCGGTGGCCCGGCTGGCGCGTCCCTAGCCTCGGCATAGGGTCGTTGCATGGCCGCCCGCACGTCGTCAGGCGTGCGGCTGCACATCGTCACCGGCAAAGGGGGCACCGGCAAGACCACCGTCGCCGCGGCGATGGCCATGGCTCTCGCGTCCGACGGCGGCCGGGTCCTCCTCGTCGAGGTCGAGGGGCGCCAGGGCATCAGCCAGACCTTCGACGTCCCGCCGCTCGCCACGGCGGAAGTGCGGATCGCCGGTGCGGCCGGCGGCGGCGAGGTGTGGGGGCTGTCGGTCGACGCCAAGGCCGCCCTGATCGAGTACCTGCAGATCTTCTACAAGCTGGGCCGGGCCGGCGGCGTGCTGGAACGGTTCGGAGCGGTCGACTTCGCCACGACCATCGCGCCCGGCGTGAGGGACGTCCTGCTGATCGGCAAGGTCTACGAGGCCAACCGGCGCCGGGTGGCCGGACACCACTCCCGCCACGACAGCACCCCGGCGTACGACGCGATCGTCCTCGACGCTCCCCCGACGGGGCGCGTCGTGCGGTTCCTCTCCGTGAACGAGGAGGTCGCCGACCTGGCCAAGGTCGGGCCGATCCGGTCCCAGGCCGACTCCATCACGGAGATGCTCACCTCAGCGGAGACCGCCGTCCACGTCGTGACGCTGCTCGAGGAGATGCCGGTCCAGGAGACGGTGGACGCCGTCGCCGAGCTGCGCGCCGCCCGGCTTCCCGTCGGCGCGGTCGTCATCAACCAGGTGCGCGAGCCGCTCCTCCGCACCCGGGAGCTCGCCTCCGCGGCCAAGGGGACGATCAAGCGGGACCCGATCCGCGTGGGTCTCGACGCGGTGGGCCTGCGCGTCACCGACGCGCTGGTCGAGGGCCTGCTCGCCCAGGCGCACGACCACGCCCTCCGCGTCGCCCAGGAGAGCGAGCAGCTGGGCCGACTGCAGCACCTCGACCTCCCGCTCTTCCAGCTTCCCGTCAACCCGGAGGGCGTCGACGCGTCCACGGTCCGCGAGTTCGCCGACCTGCTCATGGAGCGAGGCTGGCCGGGCGCCGGGCCGGGCGCTCGATGAGCCCCCGCGCCACCCCGCGAGCGCCACGGCTGGACGTCGACGCCCTCCTGGCCGACCGGCATACCGACATCGTCGTCTGCTGTGGCTCGGGAGGCGTCGGCAAGACGACCACCGCGGCCGCCCTCGGCCTGCGAGCCGCCGAACAGGGCCGCAAGGTCGTGGTCCTCACCATCGACCCCGCCCGCCGCCTCGCCCAGTCGATGGGGCTCACCGAGCTGGACAACACCCCGCGCCCCGTACATGACATCGACACCGCGGCCGGCGGCTCACTCGACGCGATGATGCTCGACATGAAGCGGACCTTCGACGAGGTCGTCGTGGCCCACTCCACCCGCGAGAAGGCCGACCAGATCCTCGGGAACCCCTTCTACCAGGCGGTCTCCAGCTCCTTCGCCGGCACTCAGGAGTACATGGCCATGGAGAAGCTCGGCCAGCTCCACCACGAGGTCCGCGCGAACGGCGGGAACGGTGGCCCGCGGTGGGACCTCATCGTCGTCGACACCCCGCCGTCCCGGTCGGCGCTGGACTTCCTCGACGCCCCCAAGCGGCTCGGGTCGTTCCTCGACGGCCGCTTCATCCGGCTGATCTCGGCGCCCGCCAAGGCCGGTGGCCGGGCGTCGCTGAAGGTGTTCAACGTGGGCGTCGGCCTCGTCTCGTCGACCATCTCGCGGGTGCTTGGCGGCGAGATGCTCCGTGACGTCCAGACCTTCGTCGGGGCACTCGACACGATGTTCGGCGGCTTCCGGCAGCGGGCCGACCAGACGTATGCGTTGCTGGCCCAGCCGTCCACGGCGTTCCTCGTCGTCGCCGCTCCCGAGCCCGACGCCCTGCGCGAGGCGTCGTTCTTCATCGCTCGGCTCGAGTCGGAGCGGATGCCGCTGACCGGGCTCATCCTCAACCGGGTCCAGCAGGTCC
>JBKPQA010000059.1:0-4660 GCA_046733835.1 Actinomycetota bacterium | reverse complement strand
AGGGCGAGACGAAGGTGCGCACGGCAAGACGATCGACTGGCGGCGAGGCGATGATCGACAAATCGCGCACGCCGGTAAGGGCGAGCTGCAACGTGCGCGGAATCGGCGTCGCCGTGAGCGTGAGCACATGCACTTCGGCGCGCAAGGTCTTCAGCTTTTCCTTATGCGCCACGCCGAAATGTTGCTCCTCGTCGACGACGACGAGGCCGAGATCCTTGAAGCGAATGTCGGGGTTCAGCAGCCTGTGAGTACCGATGACAACGTCGACGGTGCCGTTGGCCAACCCGTCGAGCGTTTCCTTGACCTCCTTGTCGCTCTGGAAGCGGCTGAAGGCCTTTACGGTCACCGGAAACGGCGCATACCGCTCGGAGAAGGTGTTGAAGTGCTGCGTGACGAGCAGCGTCGTCGGGATGAGCACCGCGACCTGCTTGCCCTCCTGGACCGCCTTGAACGCAGCTCGCACCGCGATCTCGGTCTTGCCGTAGCCGACGTCGCCACAGATGAGGCGGTCCATCGGGACCTCCTTCTCCATGTCGGCCTTGACCTCGTCGATCGACGACAGCTGGTCGGGCGTCTCGACATACGCGAACGCGTCCTCGAGCTCTCGCTGCCATGGCGTGTCGGGTCCGAACGCGTGGCCTTTGGTCGCCATCCGCGCGCTGTAGAGCCGGATGAGGTCAGCGGCGATCTGCTTGACGTAGCGCCGAGCGCGGGCCTTGGTCTTGTGCCAGTCGGAGCCGCCCAGCTTGTTGAGGGTCGGCGCCTCGCCGCCGACGTACTTCGTCACCTGGTCGAGCTGGTCGGTGGGGACATAGAGCCGGTCAGCGGGTTGCCCCCGCTTGGACGACGCATACTCGATCACCACGTACTCGCGGGTTGCGCCCTGGACGGTCCGTTGCACCATCTCGACGAACCGGCCCACTCCGTGCTGCTCGTGGACGACGTAGTCGCCGGGTCGCAGCTGGAGCGGGTCCACCTGGTTCCGGCGCCGCGAGGGCATTCGCCGCATGTCGCGGGTGCCGGTGCCGCCCGGCTGGCCGGTCAGGTCCTGTTCGGTGACGACCGCCAGCTTCTGGCCAGGGTCGGCGAAGCCGCGCCCCAGCGAACCCGTGGTGATGTGGACCAGCCCGGGCTGGATCTCGCCCTCGAGGTCTTCGAGGGAGGAGGCGACGTCGTGCTCGCCCAGCACCTCGTGGACTCGGCGAGCGAGACCATGGCCGTCGGTGACCACGACGACGCGCCATCCGTCGCGTACCCAGGACCGCAGCTGCGCGACCGCGGCCTCTGTGTCGCCGCGGAACGGCTCGACGTCGGACGTGCCGAGGTCAATGCGCTCGACGCCGTCGTCACCCTCGGCGAGCTCGGCCAGCTCCGCGTCGCTGGCGAAGGACGTCAGGGTCCACCATGGCCGACCCGCACTCCGTGCGTGATCCCGCAGCTGCGCCAGCGTCCAGAACGACGCTGTCCCGAGCACATTCTGGAGGTCGACCGGCACCGCGCTGCCCGCAGCCGCTCCCACCCAGCTGGCCTCCAGGAACTCGGCGCTCGTGGCGACGAGATCGTGGGCTCGAGTGCGGATCCGCTCTGGGTCCACGAGGACCACCAGCGAGCGGGCCGGAAAGATGTCGAGCAGCGACTCCATGCCGCCGGACTCATCCAGCAGCGCGGGCAAGAGCGACTCCATGCCCTCGACGGCGATGCCCTCTGCCAGCTTGGCCAGCATGTCAGCGACACCTGGCAGCTCGCCGGCCAACCGGCGCGCCCGCTCCCGAACGGCGTCGGTCAGCAACAGCTCCCGGCACGGCGGAGCCCACAACCCGTGCGAGGCAATCTCGAGGCTGCGTTGGTCGGCAACCTTGAACCAGCGGATGTCCTCGACCGTGTCACCCCAGAAATCAACGCGCACCGGGTGTTCCTCGGTCGGCGGGAAGACGTCGAGGATTCCCCCGCGGACGGCGAACTCGCCCCGCCGCTCGACGAGATCGGTTCGGGTGTATGCGGCGGCCGCCAAGCGGTCGACGACGTCCTCCAGCGGGGCCTCGTCACCGGGCCTGAGCGCGACCGGCGCGAGCTCGCCCAGCCCCCGGGCGATGGGCTGGAGCACGGCGCGCACCGGGGCGACGACCACGGACAGCGGCCCGTATGCGGGATCGGCCGGGTCAGGGTGCACCAGCCGGCGCAGCACGGCCAGCCGACGGCCGACCGTGTCACTACGGGGACTGAGCCGCTCGTGGGGGAGGGTCTCCCAACTGGGGAAGGTGGCGACGCGGTCGGCGGGCAGCAGGCAGCCGAGCGCTTCGCTCAGGTCGTCCGCCTCGCGGGTCGTGGCGGTGACCAGAAGGACCGGTGGAGCCTCGTGGGCGTCCTCGCGCCGCTCCGTGAGCACGGCGGTCAGGAAAGACCGGGCTCCCCCGCTGACGGCGATGTCGACCAGCGGCAGCCGGGTGGACGCCGCGTGGATCACCTGCCGGACTGCTGGTGTCGTCGCCCAGCCCCTTACGAGGGACGTCAGGGCACTGGACCCGCCGACTGGCGGCGCGGCGGTGGTCATCGTGGGAGGCGTCATGAGAAGTCCAGAACAAGCGCAGGGCGCGGGAACATATCCCCGGCAGCACAGATGCCCAACGTCGAGCCGACGTCGGGTCTTCCCACCCTAAGCGGTGCGTCCGACGGCCAGCACCGCGCCGACCGCCGCCACCGAGGCCAAGAGCAGGAGGACGCCCGTGACCGTCAGAAGCGACGGGACCAGGCCCTCACTCTGCATCGGCGGGGGATGAGCGAAAAGGATGATGGCGGTGAAGCCGACGGTGCCTACGAGGCAGGCAACCGCGCCATCCCGGCGTAGCCGCGTCGTGGTGGCCCAACGGCCGCCGTCCTCCGTGGGGACGACCAGCCCTGTGGCTACCGCCCACCCTGTGGCGATCAGGAGTGGGCAGATCACCTGCGGCAACGTATGCCAGCCGGCGAGAACGACTCCGAACGAAATTGCGGTGATGGCGACCACGGCCAAGAGGGCCGAGAGCGCCTTGGTTTTCCTCGGCGCGACGACGAGCCAGCACAACGCGATCGCCGCAACGATGCCGACGTGTCCGCTCATGGGGTCGATGAGAGCCAGCCGCTGAGGAGAGACAACTGGCGAGTGCTTGATCGCTTGCACGGTGACATTGGCCAAGACCACAGCGAGCGCGAGAACCAAAGCCGTCCGACGATGCACCCGCCAGACCGCAATCAGCATGAGCACCAAGATCAAGAAAAGCGTAGGCATCGCAGCCCGAGAGAGAAGATCCCGGAGCACTTGCCAGGGACCGCCTCGTGCACTCAGCGCATCTGCGACGACATACGTCAGTGGGCCTCCGGCCGTCGTCGAGAGGAGGAGCACCGCTGCCGGAACCGCTCCCAGGACGAGAGCCAGGGCCAGGAGACCCTGCCGCAGCCGACCTTCGCCCCGTGCTTCACGAATGCCCTTGGGCGCCGGATCCACGCTTTCCCCTCGATCCTCGGCCTTTCCGGGCAGGATAAGCGGTCGCGAGGCGCCGCGGAACGTTCCCCGGAGAGCTGGGCGCACAGACTCCGCCGTCGGCCGTTCGGGGCAAATCTGGCGGAGGATCACACCTGACTTCCCTGCGCCGTTAACGTGTTTCGCGTGCCAGATTTGGGGGAAGTCCGTCAGGCGACCCTGGATGCCCTGGACTAGCGGCGCAAGCGAGGTCCGTAGTGTCCAGTACTCACGATGCAAGATCCACAGGTTGAAGACGACGCGGTTGTGCCGACTCACGCTGATCCACCGGAACGACACCGCGTCACCGTTCCGGTCGTCGCCCTGCTCATGGCGGCGAGCTCCGGTCTCGGCTTACTGCGTGATCTGAGCCTGGCCGCCCTCTTCGGAGCCTCCGGTCAAACGGATGCCTTTCTCGTCGCCTGGACCATTCCCGAGACAGTGCTCCCCCTCATGGGGGACGCCATGACGTATCTGTTGGTGCCGGTCTTCGTCGCCGAGCTGATCCGCTCGAGATCGATGATGCCGGTGGTGCGCGCCACCTTTCTGCCCCTTCTGGCCGTCGCCACGGCCGTCGCCGCCGTTGCCGCCGCCGCCGCGCCGCTGTGGGTGCAACTCTTGGCTCCGGGGATTGCCGAACGTGAACTGGCGATCAGCTGCTTTCGCATCGCGAGCTTGACGGTGCTCTTCATCGCAGCGTCCGGTTACTTCATGGCCGCCCTCAGGGCGGATCATCGCTTCATCATCCCGGCGTGCACGGGGATCGTTTACAACATCGGCATTCTCGGATGCATGTTCGCACTGCGGGTTCCGCTAGGGGTGCTGGGTGCAGCGATAGGGCTTGCGGTGGGCAGCTTGCTCATGGTCGCTATCCAGATTCCGTCGTTCGTCCGAGTCGCTTCCTTTCGCGGTCTCCGAATGCAGTTCACTCGGCGGTTGCTCGTCGGCGCATCCTTCTTCGTTCCTATCGGTGCATACGCGCTGGGTCGACAGGCTCAAGTGTTCGTGGAAAGGACGCTTGGGTCGCTCCTGACTCCGGGGGCCATCTCACACTTGAACTACGCCAGCAAGATCGCCCAAGTCCCCGCCCTGCTGGCTCTCACCACCGCCGCAGTCGCCTTTCCCCTGATCGCCAGGGCCATGAACGACCCGCAGTTGTTGCGG